>JANOIJ010000189.1:0-4115 GCA_031407575.1 Gemmatimonadaceae bacterium
GCCATGAAGTGCACGCCGCAGAAGACGATGACGTCGGCTTCCGTCTTCGCAGCCTCGCGCGAGAGCCCGAGCGAGTCGCCGACAAAATCCGCGACGTCCTGCACCTCGGCACGCTCGTAGTTGTGCGCAAGGATCACGGCATTCTGCGCGCGGGCCAACTCCCTGATCTCGCCCTGCAGCTCGGCGATCACTTCCTCACGGGGCCGGATCGCGGTGTCGCTGGTTCCCATGCCCAATGATAACCGGGGTCACGGTGACTGTCAGGCAGACGAGTCTGGCGCAGCGGCCAAGGGCGTCGCATGTTGGCGGCGCTTGTCGTCTCGAACGAAGTGAGGGACCTGCTTTTGACCGACGTTGTCGTCCCGAGCGAAGAGAGGGACCTGCTTTCACGTCCTTGCCGAGGCAACCAATGTTCTCCGAATTCAAGAAGTTCGCGATGCGCGGCAACGTGCTCGACCTCGCGGTCGGCATCATCATTGGTGCGGCGTTCGGGAAAATCGTCACGTCATTCGTCGAGGACATCCTCATGCCGCCGCTCGGGCTCGTGCTCGGCAAGGCTGACATGCGGAGCCGGTTCATCGACCTGTCCGGCGCGAATCACGCCACGCTGGCGGAGGCGAAGGCGGCCGGAGCGGCGACGATCAACTACGGCGCCTTCCTCAATGCCATCGTCGACTTCCTCTTCGTCGCGTTCGCCGTGTTCCTGCTCATCCGCTGGATCAATCGGCTCATGCCACCCGCGCCTGCCGCCGCCGCGCCGCCCACGAAGGCATGCCCGCGCTGCCTCTCGATGATTCCTGCAGGCGCAACTCGATGCGCGCACTGCACGACGGACCTGTCGGCGCTCGCCGCGGGCTAGGTCGCGCGGCCGCTCACTTCGCGTCGCGCACCGCTTGCAGCAGTACGTCGGGCTCGATCGGCTTCGCGAGAAACTGGTTGGCGCCCAGCTCGATGGCCTTTTCGCGCACGGCGGGATCCGTGCTTCCGGTCAGGACGATCACGGGCACATGCGACGTCTTGGCTGACGTCTTGAGCCTGCGCAGGACGTCGATGCCGGTGCCGCCAGGCATGTTGATGTCGAGCAGCACGAGGTCCGGCAGGTGCTTCATCGTGTACATCATGGTCTGCATGGCATCGTAGGCCGGAATCGCGGTGTGCCCACCCTCCTTCAAGATGGTGCAGAGCATTCTCGACAGCATCTTGTCGTCGTCCGCCACGATGATGTTCATGTCGGGAAGCTATTGCCCGCGTGGCGGAGCCGACAAGGCCGCACGTCTCGCGCGCTGAGGTGGAGCCCGCTACAGCTCGATGTGCCGGCCACGCCAGTTGCTTTTGGCGCGCGGAAAATCAGATCGGTAGTGTCCGCCGCGTGACTCCTTGCGCCGCATCGCGCCCTCCACGATGCGTTGCGCGGTCTGCACGAGGTTGAGCTCCTCCGTCGCGCCCGCAGGGAGCCGCTCCTCGATCTCCGCGAGCTCCACGATTGCTCGGCGCAGCCCCATGGCCGTGCGGGCAATGCCTGCATGCTGCCACATCACTTCGCGCACGCGATCTGCCGCCACCTGTGCCGCGCCGCGATCCGAGAACGGTGGCACCGCCCACTTTTTCACAACCGGGAGTCGCGTCAGCGCGGCCACGCCCGCTAGATCGCGCGCCACCCGCTCAGCGAACACAAGGCCCTCCAGCAATGAGTTCGAGGCAAGCCGGTTCGCGCCGTGAACGCCCGTGCGCGCCACCTCGCCCACCGCATAGAGGCGAGGCATCGTCGAGCGGCCATTCAGGTCGACCACCACGCCGCCCATCATGTAGTGCGCAGCCGGCGTCACGGGAATCAGGTCCTTCCGCGGGTCGATGCCACGCGCCGAACACAGTGCCAGGATGCCGGGGAACCGCTTCGCGAACCCGCGACCGAGTTTGCGCGCGTCGAGGTACACCGTGTGCTTCTTCTGCTCGCGGAAGATCGCACGCGCCACCACGTCGCGCGGCGCGAGCTCGGCGTCCGCGTGCACCTTGAGCATGAAGCGCACACCGCGCTCGTTCACCAGGATGGCGCCCTCTCCACGCACGGCCTCGCTGATGAGCGCGAGCGGATTCTCCGGCGTGTCGAGCGCCGTGGGGTGAAACTGCACGAACTCCATGTCGGCCAGCGTGACGCCGGCACGATGCGCAATGGCATAGCCGTCGCCCGTGGCGACGACCGGGTTCGTCGTGTAGCGGTACGCCTGCCCGCAACCGCCGGTAGCGAGCACGGTGGCGTCCGCCATGATCTCCACCGCATCGCCGGCCACGCTCGCCCGCACGCCAACGCACGCGCCGCGCGAGATGATGAGGTCGAGCACTCGCGTGCGCTCGAGCACGGTGATGCGCTTGCTCCTCCGAACGCGCGCGATGAGCGTACGCGCGACCTCCGCGCCCGTCTGGTCGCCATGCGCGTGCACGATGCGATTGGTGGAATGCGCCGCCTCTCGTCCGAGCAGCAGCTCGCCCTTGGGGTCGAGATCGAACTCGGCGCCGGCGGTCTGCAGTTCTCGAACCCTCGCGGGACCCTCTTCCACCAGCACCTGCACCGCCGCGGCGTCGCAGAGCGCCGCGCCCGCGGCCAGCGTGTCCTGCCGATGCAGCTTGGGCGAATCACCAGCGCCGAGTGCCGCAGCGATGCCGCCCTGCGCATATGCGGTCGCGCTGTCGAACAGCGAGCGCTTGGTGAGCAACAACACGTCGCCGTGTTGCGAAGCGCGCCACGCGGTGTGCAGGCCGGCGACGCCGCTGCCCACAACGAGGAACCGTGTTCGCATGCGGTCTGGCATGTCCACAATATAGATGAGGACTTCCGCGCGGGACGTCGGTCGTTCTTGCCCCGCCCTGCCCCGCGCACGACTTTTCCCGCCCATGCGAAAACTGCTCCTCTTCGTGGGCGTGCTGCTCGCCGTCCACGTGGCTCTCCTGTTCGTCCACCCTTCTGGTGCCGCCCAGCCGCCCACAGGCGACGCGGTGGACGTCGGCATCGTGTTCGACATGGGTGGCCGCGGCGACAAGTCGTTCAACGACGGCGCCTACTTCGGCGCGGAGCGCGCGGAGAAGGAGCTTGGCGTCCGGGTGCGCTTCATCGAGCCCGGCGAGGGATCGGACCGCGAGGCGGGCCTTCGCCTCCTCGCCGCGGAGGGCATGGACATCGTGGTCGGCGTCGGCTTCATCTTCACGGACGACCTCACACAGCTCGCGCGCGAGTATCCGAACGTCGCGTTTGCCGGGGTGGACTACTCCGTGAGCACGGACAACACTGGCAAGCTCGTGCAGCCGCCGGCCAACCTTGCCGCGCTCAAGTTCCGCGAGGAACAGGGATCGTATCTCGTCGGAGCCATGGCGGCGCTCATCAGCAAATCGAAGAAGCTGGGGTTCGTGGGCGGGATGAACTTCCCGCTCATCCACAAGTTCGAGGCGGGGTACATCGCCGGTGTAAAGAAGGTGTGCCCGGACTGCGAGGTGATCTCGCAGTATGCGGGCGTCACGCCGGAAGCCTTCAGCAATCCCGGCAAGGGCAAGGAGCTCGCGCTGAGCCAGTACCAGCAGGGCGTGAACATCATCTTTCACGCGTCCGGCTCCACGGGACTCGGTGTGTTCGAGGCGGCGCGGCAAACCAGCAAGCTCGCCATTGGCGTGGACGCGGATCAATTCCACGAAGCGCCTGGCTACGTCCTCACGAGCATGATGAAGGGCGTGGACAACTCGGTGTACGACGTCATCAAGCGTGTAAAGGAGAAGCGCTTCCAGGGTGGCATCCACGAGTACGGCCTTGCCGAGGGCGGCGTGGGCTACGTGTACGACGAGAACAATCGCGCGCTGATCCCGGCCGACGTCCGCGCTCGCGTCGAGGCACTCAAGCAGGAGATCATCGCGGGCCGCATCACCGTGCCGTTCACGAAATGATGTCCACCTGCAGCGAGACAAGCAGGTCCCTGCTTCTTGTCGTCCCGACAGGAGCGCAGCGACCGAGGGACCTGCTTGTCGCAGTCAATGACATCATCTCGTGAACGGCACAGTGATGCGGCCCGCGATGATCTCCTGCTTGAGTGCCTCGACGCGAGCGCGGACGGCGTCGGGGATCAGCGCGCGGT
>JANOIJ010000242.1:0-16573 GCA_031407575.1 Gemmatimonadaceae bacterium
CGGGGCGCAGGTCTTCGCTCGGCGTTGGCTGCACGCTGGATCTGTATGACACTCCCGCACGGGTGGCCGACTGTGGCGATGAGCTTATCGAACGCGACGTCGTCGCGATATGTTGCTCCCGTTTCATGGTACAAGGATCTGCACGTGTCATTGAACAACAAGGTGCAGATCCTTCGCTTGCGCTCAGGATGACAGGAATCTGCCCACGCTGGCAACGCCGTGATCCGATGGGCGCTCGGTGGAGCCGTGTCCGGCGTGTCCCGAACGAGATCGCGCGTGTGTGTGTCTACATCGTCGCTGACACCGACGCCATCGTCCGAGACTCTTTCCGCCGAGCCACGTGCACCTCGCCTGCCACACGCTCCTCTTCGCCGCCGTCCTCGTTGCCGCCGCGCCGAGCACTCGCGCACAGGCGCCAGCACGCGATCCGCTCCCGCTGGACGTCGCCCTCGCGCTGCGGTCGCACAACGGCCGCTCGCCGATCAACCTGTCGAGGGACGGGCTCTGGCTCGCCCACACCGTCGCGTCCATCCAGACCGTCCCCCGCGACACCGCCACACGCAGCTACTCCGCAACGGGCTTCTCCTTCGGCGAAGGCGACTCGCGCATGGAGGCCACCATCACCAACACGAAGACCGGCGAGGCCATTCGACTCGGCGGGGCAACCTCCGCAAGCTGGGCCCCCGTGTGGTCTCCAGCGGGTGACCTCGTCGCCTGGTACGACGACCAGGGCGGAACTGCCGGCCTCTGGATCCGCGACATGAAGACTGGCGAGAGCCGCCGAGTCCCCGGGCTGATCCCGCGCACGCAGTTTGGCTTCGAGGGTGTCCGATGGAGTCCCGACGGCTCGCAGCTTCTCGTGAAGGCGCTTCCCAGTGACATCACCATCGCCCAGGCCAACGCCCTGAGCCGAGTCGCGTCGGCCGCACCGAAGTTCCGGGACGTGCCCGCCGATTCGCCGTCCGTCCACGTCCAGCGCGTGGCGGCGTCCGCACCCGAAAGCGGAGTCACGCAGCCGAAGAGCACCACCCCCGTGCGCAATGTCACCTGGGCCGTCGACCTCGCGCTCGTTGACGCACGCTCCCTCGTCGCGAAGCGGATCGTCACCAGCACCGCCGTCCGCTATTTCGCCTTCTCGCCCGACGGACGCTCCGTCGCGTACTCCGTGCTCCGCGGCAGTGAGCCCAACAGCCAGCAGCCTGTCTACGATCTCGCCATCGTTGCCGCCAGCGGCGGTGCTGCGACGACACTCGCGCGCGACATCCGCCAGGCATACGGAATCGAGTGGTCATGGTCGCCCGACAACGCGACCATCGCCTACATCGCATCGGGATTGGCGGCGAGCGGCGAGTTCATTCTCGTCTCCACGCGCGACGGCACACAGCGCACCCTCAAGCGTGACAGCATTCCCTCTTTTGATCCAGGCGATGGCGAGAACGCCCCGCTCTGGAACGCCGAGGGGACGCAGCTGTTCGGCGTGTCCGGCGGAAAGTTGTGGCGCATCGACGTCGCCACGGGACGCGGCGCACCGATCCTCGAGGTGCCAGGCTGGAACGTGCGCGCCATCGTGAGCCCGTTTGCGTCGCCGATCATCTGGACCACCAATGCCGGTCGCACCGCATGGACCATCGTCCGCGAGCGCGGTGGCCGTCGCTCGGCAATCCATCAGGTCGCGCTCGACGGCAGCAGCTCGCGCAAGCTCATCGAGGAGACGAAGTCGTACAGTGGCCTCTTCAACGTGACCGCGAGTGGTGCGACGGGTGACATCGCCCTGCTCGCGAGCGACCAGCAGCACATGGGTGACGTCCGGATCATCAACACCACCACCGGCGCCGCACGACAGGGCACCCACCTCAATTCCTCGCTCGAGCGCTACGAGCTTGGCACCGCGCGCACCATCGCGTGGCTCGGCACGAATGGCGATTCGCTACGCGGCGCATTGCTTCTTCCGCCAGGCTATCAGCCTGGTCGCCGACTCCCGCTCGTCGTCTATGTCTACGGCGGCACGATGGGCTCGACGATGGTCAACCGCTTCGGCTTCGACGGCTCGCTTCCGCAGTTCAACATGCACATCCTCGCCACGCGCGGGTTCGCGGTGCTCTATCCCGACGCACCGCTGCGAGTGGGCACCACGATGACCGACATCGTGAGCGCCGTGATGCCCGGCGTCGATGCGGCCATCGAGCAGGGCTACGCCGACCCCGATCGTCTCGCCGTGATGGGGCAGAGCTACGGCTCGTTCAACGTCCTTTCGTTGATCACGCAGACGACGCGCTTCAAGGCCGCCGTCATCACGGCCGCGGTGCTGCATCCTGATCTCGCGACGGACTACCTGCGCAGTGTCGGCTACTACGAGCAGGGGCAGGGCAACATGGGCGGCTCGCTCTGGCAGCAGCGCGAGCGATATCTCGCGAACTCACCGCTCTTTCACTTCGACAAGATCAAGACACCGCTGCTCATCGGCCAGGGAGAGCGTGACGGCGATCTCGTCCCGGCAGACGCGATCTTCACGGCGCTCAAGCGGCTCGAGAAGCCGGTGGAGTACCGGCTCTACAAGGGCGAGGGACACGTGATCACGCAGCGTCCGAACGTGCGAGACTTCTGGATGCGGCGGTTCGCATTCTTTGCGGACAACCTCAACCTGTCCTACGACGACAAGGGCGGCGTGCAGTTCGATGGTGACCGTGCGCGCGCGCGGTCAGTGATCCCATAGCGTGCCCGGTTGCTAGCGATAGCGGACACCGTGCTTCACCACCACATCGGGGCGCGACAGGAGGGCGATGTGCCGCAAGACATCGCCGCGAACGGCGATGATATCCGCGTACTTGCCCTCGCTCACGGTTCCCACGTCGCGGTCCACCTTCATCGCCACTGACGGCCAGTACGTCGCGGCGCGAATGGCGTACATCGGATCGACACCGAGCCTGTTCACCCAGATGTCGAGCTCCTTCCAGGTCGCGCCGCTGTGGAACTTCATGGGGATACCCGCGTCGGTTCCTATGAGCAGCGTGGCGCCCGCGGCCCGCAGTTGATTGAACTTCCGCTCGAGCGTCGGGCGACGGGCGGCGGTTGCCGCGAAGTACGGCAGCCGGTCCGGATGCGCGAGCGAGCGCCGGATGTCGGCGACGATGGAATCGGGTAGACCGTCGTGCCACGCCGGGTCGTCGATGTGCTCGGGATTCTCCCTGATCCCTTCGTAGTTGAAGAGTCCCTCGATGGTGGGCGTCCAGAAGAGCGGCCCAGCCGCACCGCGGCCGGTGCGCTCCTCGAGCAAGCGGATGATGTCGGGCGGATACTCCGAGGCGGTGGCCAGCCCGGTGTGCTCGAAATTATCGACGCCCGCTGCGAGCCCGCGTCGGATCTCCTCTGGCCGGTGCGAATGCCCCACCACCATCAGCCGGCGCTTGTGCGCTTCGTCAACGACGGCACGCACCTCGTCCATCGTCATCTCGTCCTGGTCGATGAGCTTGATGACGTTCACGCCCGCCTCCGCGAGGCGACGCACCTTGGCGCGCGCATCGTCGGCACCGTTCACGCCCCAGCGGAAGCGCTCGGTGTTCGGATACGCGGCGTGCTGGATGAAGGGGCCCGAGACGTAGAGCGTGGGTCCGGGCAGCTTGCCGGAACTGATTGCCGCGCGCAGCGCCAGACTCTCGTCCAGCGGCGCTCCAAGATCTCGGGCGCTCGTGACGCCAGCGAGGAGCAACTGCTTCGCCGCCGCCGGCATGATCACGCGTCCGAGCACATCCGTCTTCGAGTTGGTGTAGGTGCTATCCCAGTGCGCATAGTCGGCGTGGCCGACCAGCATCGTGTGCACGTGCATGTCCCAGAGGCCGGGGAGCACGCTCATCCCTTCGGTAGAAATGACCTGCGCGTCGCGCGGCACGGCGAGGGTGCCCACTGTACCCACCGCCTCGATGCGATCTCCCTCGACGAGGATGACGGAATTGCGGATGGGGCGCCCCCCGAATCCGTCGATCAGCGTGCCCCCGACGAGCGCGATGCGCCGCGGCGACTGCGCAGGAAGCGCGTCAGCGAAGACCCCGATGAGCGCAAGATGGAGCACAGCTGACAACGCGGCATGGCGCATGGCGATTTCCCTGGTGGCGGTCATGAAAGGGTCGGCCGGAATGTTATGGCGACATCCCCCGCATCGCGACGGCGCCCGCGTCGGTAATTTTCATCCCGACGGTGGCTGGCTAGCCCACCGCCACCGGACTATCGTGCGTTCACCACCTGGCAGACCTCAGAGAGATCGTCGATGACGCTCCCACGCATTCGAGTCACCTTCACGGCCATCCTGCTCTCGATAGCCGCCCTACCCACGACCCTCGGCGCGCAGGGCGCGACAGGAACGATCCGCGGCCGAGTGACGGAGGCCGGCTCCGGACGTGGCGTTGCCGACGTGCAACTCCTCGTCAGCGGCACGCGCATCGGCGCGGTGAGCGGCACGGCGGGAGAGTACACGATCGTCAACGTGCCGGCCGGAACCCCCACGGTCAGCGCACGCCGACTCGGATTTCAGGCGGCGACGCGCACGGTGGCGGTCACCGCGGGCGCCGCGTCAACGCTGGACTTCGCACTGAGCGTGAGCGCGCTCAACCTGAGTGAGATCGTCGTCACGGGCACCGGATCACCCACCGAGAAACGGAAGCTCGGAACGAGCGTTGCCTCCGTCGACTCCAGCCTCATCAGCCGCGCGCAGTCGGTGACGCTCGACCAGGCGCTCCAGGGCAAGGTCGCGGGCGCACAGATCTCACAGAACTCCGGTGGCCCGGGTGGTGGCGGCATGTCGGTGCGCCTGCGCGGGACGAACTCGTTCATCTCGGGCTCCGACCCCCTCTACATCGTCGACGGCATCATCATCGACAACAGCTCGGGCCAACTCGCCGACCTCGGCGGCCGATCGAATCCGCAGAACCGCCTGGCCGACATCAACCCCGCCGACATCGAGCGCATCGAGATCATCCGCGGTGCGGCCGCCGCCGCGCTGTACGGGTCGCGCGCGAACAACGGCGTCGTGCAGATCTTCACGAAACGGGGCAGCGTCGGCAGGCCGCATGCAACGCTCGCGACGCGCTTCGCCATGAACGAGCTCCGCGAGCAGCAGCCGTTCAACCTGTATCCCTTCGACGCCGCCGGCCTCCCCGTCACGCGCTTCAACTATCAGAACGACATCTTCCAGCGCGCGCCGTCGAGCGACCTGAATCTCACGGTCGAAGGCGGGTCTGAACAGACGCGCTACTACATCAGCGGAAATGCCGCGCGCGAAGACGGCATCATCCGCTCGACGTCATCGCGCCGCACGGGTGCCCGCGTAAACCTCCAGCAGCAGCTCACGCCGCGGCTCATCGCGAACGTGACGTCGAACTACGTCAACACCGGCAACCAGTTCCAGGCCTTCGGCGAGCAGAACGACTACGGGATCATGGGCTCGCTGTTCTTCGCGCCCACCCACGTGGACTTCCGCCCCGTGAACGGCATCTATCCGTTGCCTCCGTCGCTTGGCACCAATCCCTTGCTCGCGATCGACCGCATCCGCAATCCGCAGGTGATCGACCGCTTCATCGGCGCCACGAAGCTCACGTGGACGCCCATGCCGAGTCTCATGCTCGACTACACGCTCGGCATCGACAACACGGGCTTCGAGCAGAGCCAGTTCATCCCGCGCAATGCAGTGCTCGGTACGGCTCCACTCGTGACGGGCCGCTCGCAGTCGGTCTACCAGGGAACGCGCGTCATCAACCAGGACGCCATCGCGAACTACACCTGGCGGCCGATGGGCGCGTTCGAGCTGCGGTCCACGGGCGGAGCGAACTACACGCAGCAGAAAGTGCGCACGACGAGCGCGGTGGCCAATGGACTCGCGCCGGTAGGCGACCTGGTGAGCGCGGGGTCGGTGTTCAGTGCCGGCCAGACGCAAGTGGAGCTGCGCACGCTGGGCTTCTACGGCCAGCAGGAGATCGCGTGGCAGGACAAGCTCTTCCTGTCGGCCGCCATCCGCTATGACGCGTCGTCCACCTTTGCGCCGTCGCAGCGCTGGCAATCGTTCCCCAAGCTCTCGGCGTCCTACGTCGTGCTCGACAACAAGGCGGGGCGACTCAACAACCTCAGGGTACGCAGTGCCCTCGGGTGGGCGGGCAGCCAGCCGGGGATCGTGAACGCGTACTCGCAGTACATCTCGTACGCGAACCTTCCGTTCGCGGGACGACCCGGCTTCGGCAATGATGTCGTCTTCGGAAATCCGGACCTGCGCAACGAGCGCGCACGCGAGTGGGAGGTCGGTACGGAAGTGGGGTTGCTCGACGGTCGCGTGGGGGGCGAGCTGACGTACTACAACCGCCTCGTGTCGGACCTGCTCTTCTTCCGACCGCTGCCCACGAGCACGGGCTTCTCCAGGCAGTTCTTCCCCATCGGTACGATGTCCAATAAGGGGTTCGAGCTGATGGTACGGACAACGAACATCGACGCACCGAAGCTCAACTGGGGCTCGACCGTCACGTGGACGCGCAACCGCAACCTGGTCGAGAGCCTGTCGATCCAGGATTTCCAGTCGGCGGGCGGGTATCCAAACCGGATCCGTGCCGGAGAGCCGGCGGGCGTCTTCTACGGCTCGTACGCTGGCCGCAACTGCGTCACGGGCGCGCTGCTGCTCGACTCGCTCGGCCGGTATCGGCGCAGCAACCAGACGGTGGACATGGGAGCCACCCTCGCAGCTCGCCAAGCGTTGAGCGGCGGCACCTGCAACGATTCGCTCAACAAAGTCATCGGCGATCCCAACCCGAGCTGGATGGGTTCCCTGCTCAACGAAGTCACGATCGCGAAAAACTTCCGCGTTCGCATGCTGCTGGACGGCGTGTTCGGGAACAAGATCATGAACCTCTCCACCCGGGCACAGAACGCTGGCATCGCGAGCAACTCCAAGGAGTACGAACGCGAGCTGCTTCCGTACGGCGATCCCCGAAAGCTTCCACCGGGATTCAACGCGCGTACACAGGGCATCTTCGAATACTGGATCGAGGACGGAAGCTTCGTGAAGCTCCGGGAACTGGCGGCGAGCTACACGCTGCGGTCGTCTCAACTCGCGCGCGTGTTTCCCGAGGGGATCGACCTCACGGTGTCGGGACGAAACCTGTGGACGCGTACGGAATACAGCGGCTATGACCCCGAGATCAACCTGTTCGGCACCAATGCCGGCGGCCGCGAGTCGACCCAGACCACTGCCGCCGATCGCGGATTCGATTTCGGTGGCTATCCCATTCCCCGCGTGTGGTCCATCAGCGCGCGGTTTTCCCGATGACAGCGAGGAGACGTTCCACCATGCGGAGAATCGGACCGCTTGCGCTCATCGCCGCCACCGTGTCGGTGGGTGGGTGCAACCTGGACTTGCAGAACCCCAATCTTCCAACGGAATCGCAGGTCACGACGAGCGTGGACGGCGTGATCGCGCTCGCGACGGGACTGCAGGGCCGCTTCGCCACCTCGTACGGCGCCTTCGCATATGCGGCCGGACTGGTGACGGACGAGTTCGCGGCCACAAGTGCGTCACTCATCTCGATCAGCGACGCGGAGCAGGGGGCGGTCCCATCGGGCACCGGCATCGCCGACAACGTTTTCAATTCCATCTATCGCACGGTGCGCACGGCGGACGACCTGTTGGCGGGCGCGGATGCGCTCAGCTCGCAGCTCGATGCGGGAACACGCAGCGGACTCCGCGCGCTGGCGTACGCGCTCAAGGCCGAGGCACTTGGCGAGGCGCTCCAGACCTACCAGCGAATTCCGGTCGTCACGCGGGGGGTGACGTCGCCCGCGTATGTGGGGCGCGCTGAGGCGCTCACCGTCGTTCGAGCGCTCCTGGACTCGGCGGCCGCGACGCTCGCGGCCACTCCGCCGAGCGCATTGTTCAATGCGAGCATCCTCACGCCGGGCGTGAATCTCCCGAACCTCGTCCAGGTCTTTCGCGCACGGTATGCCCGCATCGCACGCGACGATGCGGGGGCGCTTGCCGCGGCGAACCTCGTGGCTCGTTCGGGCACGGGCGCGCTGTCCGCGCTCACGTTTCCCGCGCCCGCGGTCAACCCCTACGCGGCCGTCACCGGGGGACCGAACGGCATCGCGCCTCGCCGGCAGTTTCGTGTGTCGATGTTGCCGCAGGATCTGCGCTTCGGATACTTCGTCGCGCCCTCGACGACCCTCACCGGCCGCGTCGGCGCACTGCTCGACAATTTCAGCCGGTATGCGAATCCACAGGCGACGCTGCCCGTCTACTTTCCCGATGAGGCGCTGCTGATCAAGGCGGAGGCACTGGCGAATCAGGGGCAGGCAGCCGCATCGCAGGCTGTCCTCGACTCCGTCCGCACGGACTGCACGGGCGGGCGTGGTCTCGACGATCCCAAGGCATGCCTTCCCGCCCTCGCTGCGCAGCTGACGCAGGCCGAGCTCATCACCGAAATCTACCTGCAGCGCCGGTACGAGCTGTTCGGCACCGGACTGCGCTGGGAAGACGTGCGCCGGAGGAGCGCCATCCGAGGTCCCACGGCGGCACCGGCTGTGCCGACCGATGGCCAGCGATGCTGGCTGCCCTATGCCGTCGGTGATCGCAATGCCAATCCGAACGCGACCTTTGCCGCGCTGCCGGATCCGATCGAGCCCTCGGCGTTTCCCGCCAGCTGTGCTACCCCATGAAGACTCACATCATGTCGACCCTGCATCGCTCCACTGTGGCATTCGCCATGCTGCTGTCCGCCTGCGGAACAAAGGAGGCAGCGGGTCCCCTGCAACCGTCCGATGCCGTGGGCCGCGTGCGGCTGGTCAACGTCATTACGGACACGACCCGCGGGCGCGTCAACGCGAGCCTCGAAGGACTGCCGTTCGGCGTGAACCTCACGTACACGCAGAGTGCGCCCGCCGCGCTTCCCGCGCCATCGACGGCGCCGTATGCCCCCGTGCTCGTGGGAAACAGGAGCTTTGTGCTCAAGCGAACGGCAGATACGAATGCCGTCGTCGCAACGCTTCCGTTCACGATTGCGAGCACGCAGGACCGGACGGTGTTCGCCATCGGCGGTGCTGGTGCAAGTACGGTAACGGGGCTCGCGATCACCGACGACAACACCGTGTCGGCGACACAGGCACGCGTTCGCATCGTGCAGCTTGCGCCGAGTGGCGGAGCGATGGACGTCTTCATCACGACAGTGGGCGCTGATCTCTCGGCCGCGACACCGGCGGCGGCGGGATTGGCGTATCAGGGCTCGTCACCGTACGTCGCGCTTGCTCCGGGCACCTATCAGGTGCGGACGGTGCCAGCCGGCACTGCGCCTGCCAGCCGGGCCGCGGCAGTGGGAGTCAACGTCACGGGCGTCGCGGTGGCGGCCGGCGCGGTACGCACCATCGTCACCGCTGACAACAGCGCCGGCGGTGCTCCACTACGCGGGTTCGTGCTGAGCGATCGGTAGCGAGTGTCGCTTCTGGATGTCATCCCGAGCGAAGTCGAGGGATCTGCACCTTCCGCCTGGTCGTGAGGTGCAGGCCCCTCGACTCGCTTCGCTTGCTCGGGGTGACAACGCTAGTTCTGCGGGTCAGGACGTGAACTCGCTAGCTTGAGATGACTCCACCCGAGCTCTTCGCATGTCCGCCTCCGACACCATCCTCATCGCATCCGACCACGCGGGCTTCGAGCTGAAGGAGAAGCTCGAGGCCGAGCTGAAAGCGCTCGGCTACGCGGTGGAGGACCTCGGCCCCGCCGACGAGTCGAGCATCGACTATGCGGACTACGCGCATCCACTCGCCGAGCGGATCTCGTCGGGCGAGAATGCGCGCGGCATCCTCCTCTGCGGTACGGGGCTGGGGATGTCGTATGCGGCGAACCGTCATGCGCATGTGCGCGCGGCCGTCGCGTGGACGCCGGAGATCGCCGCGCTCGCGCGCGAGCACAACGACGCCAACGTCCTGGTGCTTCCCGCGCGGTTCGTTGGCGAGGCGGAAGGACGCGCCATTCTCAAGGCGTGGCTCGACACACCGTTCGCCGGCGGACGCCATGCGCGTCGCGTGGCGAAAATCGAACGCGATGCAAACATACCCACGGAGAATCCCTGATGTCGTCCTGGCTCGATTGGAAGTGCACCCCTCCGGGTGACGCACTGCGCGATGCGGATCCGGAGATCGCCGCATTGATCGGCGAGGAGATTGAACGGCAGAACGACGGCATCGAGCTCATCGCCAGCGAGAACTTCGTGTCGCCAGCCGTGATGGAAGCGATGGGCACTCCGCTCACCAACAAGTACGCCGAGGGGCTGCCCGGCAAGCGGTATTACGGCGGCTGCGAGGTGGTTGATCGCGTGGAGCAGATCGCGATCGACCGCGCGAAGCAGTTGTTCGGCGCGGATCACGCCAATGTGCAGCCGCACTCCGGCGCGCAGGCCAACGCGTCCGTCTTCCTCGCATTCCTCAAGCCGGGCGACACCTTTCTCGGCATGGACCTCTCGCAGGGCGGGCATCTGACGCACGGGTCGCCGGTGAACTTCTCCGGCCTGTTGTACAAGGCCATCTCATACGGTCTGACCGACGCGGGCTACATCGACTACGACGCGATGCGCAGCCAGGCGCGCACCCACAAGCCGAAGATGATCATCGCCGGCTACAGCGCGTATCCGCGCGTCGTGGACTTCGCGGCGTTCGCCGACGTGGCCAAGGAGATCGGCGCGATCTTCATGGTAGACATGGCGCACTTCGCCGGCCTGTCGGCCACGGGTGTGTACCCGAACCCGGTGCCGCATGCGGACGTCGTCACCACGACCACGCACAAGACGCTGCGCGGTCCGCGCGGCGGCATGATCCTCTGCAAGGCCGAGCACGTGGCGGCGGTGAACAAGGCGGTGTTCCCGGGGACGCAGGGCGGTCCGCTCGAGCACGTCATCGCCGCGAAGGCGGTGGCGTTCAAGGAAGCCCTGGAGCCGTCATTTGCACTGTACACCAGACAGGTCGTTGCAAACGCGAAGGCGTTGGCGGCCGCGCTCGTAGCGCGCGACTACCAGTTGGTCTCCGGCGGAACGGACAATCACCTGATGCTCGCGGACTTGAGGAACAAGGGTCTCACTGGCAAGGTGGCGGAAAAGGCGCTGGATCTCGCAGGGATTACGGTGAACAAGAACACGGTGCCCAAGGAGACGCAGTCTCCGTTCGTGACCAGCGGAATCCGGATCGGCACGCCCGCTGTGACGACGCGTGGGATGAAAGAGCCGGAGATGGTTCGTATCGCGGAGTTGATCGATCGCGTGCTCGCTGCCCCGGAGGACGCATCGGTTGCAACGCAGGTGCGTGCGGAGGTGAAGGCTCTCGCGGGCGGATTTCCGTTGTATCCCGCTCCGGCCCACTTGTCATCCTGAGCGCAAACTCTGTCATCCTGAGCGCAGCGAAGGATCTGCACCTCCGCGGTCGGCAGTGCAGATCCTTCGCTTGCGCTCAGGATGACATAGCGCGGGGGCCAAATCACCATTAAGTTCGCGGGACTAACAAAATCCCGCCGCCGACACGATGCGCCGATCGCTCCTTCTTGCCTGTTGTCTCCTCCTCACTGCCAGCGTCACCGCTCGTGCCGAGGACGGCTACGATTTGTGGCTCCGGTACCGGCTCGTCGCCGACCGGGCGCTCCTCGCGCAATATCGCGAGGCCGCGAGCCGCTTCCTCCTCGAAGGCGATTCGCCCACGCTGCGTGTCGCGCGCGATGAACTCGCGGCGGGACTCACCGGCCTCCTTGGCGTGGCTATGCCGGTGCGCGGAACCGATGGACCCGATGGACTGGTGATCGTCGGAACGCCGGGCGGCTCACCGGCCATCGCCGCGTTGCCCCTCGGCCTCGAGTTGGCGAGGCTGGGCCGCGAAGGGTTCGTTATCCGCAGCTTCACCGTCGGTGGCAAGCGGGCGCTCGTCGTGGCCGCGAACGACGACATCGGCGTCCTGTATGGTGTGTTTGCGCTGCTGCGCCAGTTCCAGACCAACACGCCGCTCGCGAAGATTTCTATCGTGAGCGCGCCGAGTATCCAGCGTCGCCTGCTGAATCACTGGGATAACCTCGACCGCAGTGTCGAACGCGGCTATGCGGGCCGTTCACTGTGGGAGTGGGACAGCCTGCCCGGCACGATCTCCCCACGTTATCGCGACTACGCGCGCGCCAACGCGTCCATCGGCATCAACGGCACGGTGCTCACGAACGTCAACGCCAACGCGCGCGTGCTCACGCCCGAGTACCTCGCCAAGGTTGCGGCCATCGCGAACGTGATGCGCCCGTATGGCATTCGCGTCTACCTCACCGCGCGCTTCAGTGCGCCCATCGAGATCGGCGGACTGAAGACGGCGGATCCCCTCGACCCGGCGGTCAAGGAGTGGTGGACGAAGAAGGTGTCGGAGATCTACGCCGTGGTTCCGGATTTCGGCGGCTTCGTGGTGAAGGCCAACTCGGAGGGACAACCCGGCCCGCAGGACTACAAGCGCACGCACGCCGACGGCGCGAACATGCTCGCCGACGCGCTCGCGCCGTATCGCGGCGTGGTGATGTGGCGCGCGTTCGTGTATAGCAATGACGTCCCCGTGGATCGCGTCAAGCAGGCATACGACGAATTCAAGCCGCTCGATCGTCTGTTCCGCGACAACGTCATCATCCAGGTGAAGAACGGTGCGCTGGACTTCCAGCCGCGCGAGCCATTCAGCCCGCTCTTTGGCGCGATGCCGTTTACGCCGATCATGGCCGAGCTCCAGATCACGAAGGAGTACCTCGGGCAGGACACCCACGTCGCGTACCTCGGCCCGCTCTTCGAGGAAGTCCTGCGCGCGGACACCTACGCGCGCGGCAAGGGGTCCACCGTCGCCAAGGTGATCGACGGCTCGCTGTTCAGGTACGCGCACTCGGCCATCGCCGGCGTGTCGAACGTGGGCAGCGACCGCAACTGGACGGGCTCGCAGTTCAACCAGGCGAACTGGTACGTGTTCGGGCGGATGGCCTGGGATCCGATGTTCTCAGCGGCGACCGCGGCCGACGAGTGGGCGCGCATGACGTTCTCGAATGATGCGGTTGTCGTCGCTCGCATCACGCGCATGATGGCGACGTCGCGCGAGGCGGTGGTGAACTACATGACACCGCTGGGACTCGCACACATCATGGCGACCGGCCATCACTACGGCCCCGCGCCATGGGTGACGCTCAGCCGCGCCGACTGGTCGCCCACCTACTACCACCGCGCTGACACACTTGGCGTCGGGTTCGATCGCACGGCCACTGGCAGCAACGCCGTGGCGCAGTACGAGCCTGCGGTTCGCAATCGCTACGCGTCGCGCGCCACGGTGCCGGACTCCGTGCTGCTCTGGTTCCACCGGGTGAGGTGGGACGAGAAGCTACCGTGGGCCGCGAACCGTACGCTGTGGGAAGAACTGGCCAAGCGCTACAACGAGGGCGTGGATTCCGTGCGCGCCATGCAGCGCGACTGGAAGAGCGTCGCGGGCGTGGTGGACGCTGAACGCTTCAGCGAGGTGAGCGGCTTTCTCGCCATTCAGGAGAAGGAAGCGCGCTGGTGGCGGGACGCGGCCCTTACATACTTCCAGACGTTCTCGCGACAGCCCATCCCGTCGCGCTACGAGCAGCCCGCGCATCCGCTAGCCTATTATCAGCAAGTCCGCTGTCCCGCCAATCGGGACAAGCCTCGCTGCGAGACCATTCCCTAAATCGAGCTCATGACCTCTCCCTCGTCCCGCGCAGCTGGTCCGTCGGCGTACACGCCACGGCCGGAAGATCACTTCACGTTCGGCCTGTGGACGGTGGGCAGCCCCGGCCGCGATCCATTCGGCGATGCCGTGAGGCCCGTGATGTCGCCGGTGCGCATCGTCCAGAAGCTTGGCGAGCTCGGTACGTATGGCGTGAACTTCCACGACAACGATCTCGTGCCCCGCGACGCCACCACCGCCGAGCGCGAGAAGATCGTGCGCGACTTCAAGGCGGCGCTTGTAGAGAGTGGCCTCAAGGTGCCAATGGCCACGACCAACCTCTTCGGCGATCCGGTGTTCCGCGATGGCGCGTTCACGAGCAACGACGGGGCCGTGCGTCGTCACGCGATCCAGAAAACCATGAAGGCCATGGATCTCGGGGCTGAATTCGGTGCCGAGTGGTACGTGTTCTGGGGCGGACGCGAAGGCGTCGAGACGAATGCCTCCAAGGATCCGCGCGAAGCGCTCAAGTGGTTTCGCGATGCGTTGAACTTCCTCTGCGAGTACAACATCGCGCAGGGCTACAACTACAAGATCGCGTTGGAGCCCAAGCCCAACGAGCCACGTGGCGACATCTTCCTCCCCACGATCGGGCACGCACTCGCGTTCATCTACACGCTCGATCATCCGGACATGGTCGGCCTGAATCCGGAGATCGCGCACGACACGATGGCCGGCCTCGACTTCTCGCATGGCGTCGCGCAAGCGATCGAGGCGGGGAAGCTGTTCCACATCGATCTCAACGCGCAGAAGCCCGGCCGCTACGACCAGGATCATCGCTTCGGCAGCGAGGACATCAAGCAGGCATTCTTCCTCGTGAAGCTGCTGGAAGATGCGCAGTACACGGGCATGAAGCACTTCGACAGCCACGCCTACCGCACGGAGGACGAAGAGGGCGTGTGGGAGTTTGCCAAGGGCAGCATGCGCACCTACCTCCTGCTCAAGGAGAAGGTTGCGGCCTTCAATACCGACGCCGAAATCCAGCAGCTGCTCGGCGAGCTCGGTGCGCGCGGTGCGGCGCCAGGCGCCCGCATCAGCTACCTGCACGACGGGGCGTCCATCCGCGACGAGCAGTTCGACCTCGAGGCGATGCGCGCCAAGGGCTACGCGTATGAGCGGCTCGACCAGCTGACCGTGGAGATCCTGCTCGGGGTGCGTTAGGTGGCCGACTCCGTGTTCCTCGGTCTCGACGTCGGCACGAGTGGCGTCAAGGCGATTCTCGTCGTGGAGTCCGGTGACGTGGTCGCCTCCGCGACCGTGCCGCTGACGATGTCGACGCCACAGCCTGGATGGGCCGAGCAGGATCCTGTGGCGTGGTGGACGGCGACGCTCGAGGCAATCCGCGCCGTGCGGCGCGGGCGTCCGGATGATATGATCGCGGCCGTTGGGATCTCGGGGCAGATGCACTCGTCGGTCTTTCTCGATCCGGCGGGCGACGTCATTCGTCCCGCGCTGCTCTGGTGTGATGGTCGCACCACCGCGGAGTGCGCCGAGATCACCGAGCGCGTCGGTGGTGAAGAGCGGCTGCGCGACCTCGCGTGCAATCCGGCGCTCGAGGGGTTCACGCTGCCGAAGGTGTTGTGGCTGCGCCGTCATGAGCCCGCGGCATTCGCGCGGCTGGCCACGGTGCTGTTGCCCAAGGACTACATCCGGTATCGGCTCACCGGTGTGTTGGCCACCGATCCGTCGGATGCATCGGCCACGTTGATGTACGACACCGCTCGGCTGCGCTGGAGCGACGAGATTCTCGCTGCGGTCGGCGTGTCGCGCTCGATCGTGCCCGATGTCGGTGGATCATCAGACGTACTCGGCCGCGTGACCGCGGAGGCGTCGGCGCTGACGACGCTAGCGGAAGGCACGCCCGTGGTGGGCGGTGGCGCGGACAACGCGTGCGGCGCCGCCGGTGTGGGCGCGATCGCGGCCGGCGAGGTGGTGTCGAGTTGGGGGACGTCGGGCACCGTGCTCGCGCCGCTCACTGAACCGCGTGTCGACCCGATGCTCCGCGCGCACACGTTCTGCCACGTGGCGCCCGGCATGTGGTACATGATGGGTGTCGTGCTGTCGGCGGGGGGTGCGTTCAGCTGGTATCGCGACCAACTCGCGCGCGAGCTCAGCGATCCCGCGGAAGCGGCGCGTGTGCTCGATGCGGAAGCAGCGAGCGTGCCGCCAGGGGCGGGCGGCGTGACGTTCCTGCCGTATCTCCAGGGCGAGCGCACTCCGCATCGCGACGCGGCGGCGCGCGGTGCGTTTCTCGGCTTGAGTCTCGCACACACGCGGGCGCACATGACGCGCGCCGTGCTCGAGGGCGTGGGTTACGCGCTGCGCGACTCTCTGACGATCCTTCAGGATCTCGGGTTGTCGCCGAGCCAGGTGCTGCTCACCGGCGGCGGCGCGAAGAGTCCGTTCCTGCGGCGGATGCAGGCTGAGGTGTTCGGGTTGCCGGTCACGACGGTGAACCGTGAAGAGGGTCCGGCGTACGGCGCAGCGCTGCTGGCCGCTGTGGGAGCCGGCGCCTTTCCCGACCTTGGCACGGCGGCGCGAACGACGTTGTCGCGAGCGCCGTCCGAGTCCCCCGAGCTGGGGTTGCACGAGCAGTACGCGGAGCCGTACGCGCGCTTCCGCAACGCGGTGCGCGCCGCGAGGCCGGACCTGCTGTCGAGCTAGCAGCAAGCCCAGACGACGAACGCTGAAGGCGCAGACACTGCGCACGCAGACGTCGCTGTACCGGCGTTTGGCGTCGGGAGGTGGTAAACGCGCAGTCCGCGGCCGAAGTAGTTGCAGCGCTTTCAGCGTGCGTCGTGTCAGCGCCATCAGCGTTCGCTGT
>JANOIJ010000292.1:0-44617 GCA_031407575.1 Gemmatimonadaceae bacterium
TGGCCAGCCGGCGGGCGTGCAACGTGCCCGTGCGTGCCTTCGTGATCAGCTTCTCGATGAACGGGCGAAGCTCCTTGGCCTTGGCCTCGGTCGTCTCGATCGACTCGCTTTCGATGAGCGAGGTGGCGAGGTTGCGCAGCAGCGCCAACCTCTGTTCGCTCGTGCGGCGCAGCTGCCGCCCTGCCTTCTGGTGACGCATCTGGTGTTACTCCTCTTCGTCGTCGGGCGCAGCGGCGGCAGCCTGGCTTGGCGGGGTGCCCCAATCGAGCACCCGGACGCCGTCCCCATTCTCCTCGAAGCGCATGCCAAAGTTCAATCCTTCACGCTCGAGCAGATCAGCGATCTCCTGAAGCGACTTCTTGCCGAAATTCTTGACCTGCAGGATCTGGCTCTCGGTCTGGCGAACCAGGTCGCCAAGGCTCCGGATATTGGAGTTCTTGAGCGAGTTGACGGACCGGACACTCAGCTCGAGGTCGTCGATCGGCGTCTTGAGCAGCCCCTGCATCCGTGCGCCATCCGTACCCGCGGCGTCCGACATGCCGCCCGCAACCGGCGCGGACGAGTGCGAACCAAACTCCACGAAGTACTGGAAGTGCGTCTGTGCCAGCGCAGCGGCATAACTCACCGCCTCTTCCGGCGTGATCGTGCCGTTCGTCTCGACCGTGAGCGTGAGGCGATCGTAGTCCGTACGCTGTCCCACGCGGGTCTCGGCGACCGAGAAGTTCGCGCGGCGCACCGGGTTGTAGATCGAGTCGATGCGGACGAGGTCCACCGGCAGGCCGCGATCGAGCGGATGCTGGTCGGACTCGACGTAGCCGCGGCCCTTGTTGATGTACAGCTCGATGTTCAGGTCGCGATCGTCGTGCAGCGTGAGGATGTGGTGCGAGGGGTCCACGATACGCACGCCGGACACCGGCTGCACGTCACCGGCCGTCACCGGACCCGCGCCGTCCTTCTTGATGTGCAGGACTGCGGTCTCGACGTCATCCGTGAGCGTCAGCGTGAGGGTCTTGAGGTTCCCGATGATCTGGTGAACATCCTCGACCACGCCGGGAATCGTCTGGTGCTCGTGCACGACGCCGTCAATGCGGACGCCCCACACGGCCGCGCCGCGGAGCGACGACAGCAGCATGCGCCGCATCGCATTGCCAAGGGTGTGCCCGAAGCCGCGCTCGAGCGGCTGGAGCCGGAACTCAGCAACATTGGGATTGTCCTCGCGCTTGGTCGCTTCGACCAGCTGCGGACGGACAAGACCACGAAGATCGATCGTAGAAGCCATGATTCGGTCAGTGTGTTCGGGTCATTCCAGCCAACGGATTCGGCCGGAAACGCTCTGCCTCGCCCCAAACGCGCGGCAGACTCGTAGAGGGGTTTGGGCCCCGACCTACCTGGTGGTACGGTCCTGCGGGTCGCACGGCGGGCGACGCAACGCGTCGCCCGCTCCATATAAAACTTTGAGAAGCAAGGGGCCGAAGCCCCTTTACTTCGAGTAGAGCTCGACGACCAGCTGTTCCTGAGCGGCGATGGGGATGCTCGTGCGCGCGGGCTTCTCGAGCACGCGACCGCTGAACGTCTCCTTATCCACTGCAATCCACGACAACGGCGCGCCGCGCGACGACTGATCCATCGCCGTCATGACGGACACCTGCTCGCGCGACTTGACGCGCATCCGTACTTCCTGGCCCGGCTGGACGTGGAAGCTCGGGATGTCGACGCTCTTGAGGTTCACTTCCACATGGCGGTGACGGATGAGCTGGCGCGCCGCCTTGCGGCTGGACGCGAAGCCCATGCGATACACGACATTGTCGAGGCGCGTCTCGAGCGCGGCCAGCAGGTTGTGGCCCGTGATGCCGGGCTGCGTGCTGACCTTCTCGAACGTGTTGCGGAACTGCTTCTCGCTCACGCCGTAGATGCGCTTGATCTTCTGCTTTTCACGGAGCTGCTTGGAGAACTCCGACGCCTTGCGACGACGAGCCGTGGCCTGGCCATGCTGGCCTGGCGCGTACGGACGACGCTCGACCGGGCACTTCTCCGTGAAGCACTTGGTGCCCTTGAGGAACAGCTTGGTGCCTTCGCGACGGCACTGGCGGCAGCTCGGACCTGTGTAGCGACCCATCTCAAACTCTCCGACGCTTCGGGGGACGGCAGCCGTTGTGCGGGATCGGCGTCACGTCCTTGATCGACTTCACCTGGAGGCCCGCCGCGGCAAGCGCCTGGATGGCCGACTCGCGGCCACTGCCGGGGCCCTGCACCCGCACATGCACCCGCTTCACCCCAGCCGTGAGTGCCTCGCGAGCGCACTGCTCGGCCGCGACCGTCGCGGCGAACGGCGTGCTCTTCTTGGAACCCTTGAAGCCAGCCTTGCCGCTCGAGCCCCACGCGATGGCGTTGCCCCGCGGATCGGTGATCGTGACGGTCGTGTTGTTGAAGGTCGCATTGACGTGGGCCACGCCCTCCGCCTCGACAACCTTCTTGGTCTTCTTTCCAGTCGCCATAGGATTACTTGGTTACCTTCTTCTTGCCGGCGATCGCACGACGCGGCCCCTTCTTGGTGCGCGCATTCGTATGCGTCCGCTGTCCGCGAACGGGAAGGCCACGACGGTGGTGCGTGCCGCGGTAGGAGCCAATGTCCATCAATCGCTTGATGTTCATCGAAACCTCCGTCCGCAGCGCGCCTTCGACGCGATACTCCTTCTCGATCACCTGACGGAGCTTGTTCACGTCGGCGTCGGTGAGATCGCGCACGCGAAGCGCCACGTCGATCCCCGCCTTTTCCATGATCTCCAGCGCGGACGCTCGTCCGATGCCGAAGATGTAGGTCAGTCCGATCTCAACCTTCTTGTCGCGAGGGAGATCGATGCCAGAAATTCGAGCCATTCTCTATCAGCCCTGACGCTGCTTATGCTTTGGATTGCGCTTGCAGATGATGCGAATCACGCCGTAGCGCTTGACAACCTTGCAGTGCTCGCAAATCGGCTTCACGCTGCTGCGGACTTTCACGGGAATACCATCGATGCAAAACGTGGGAATTTTCCGGCCAAGTCACTAAGCATAACTGGCCCCGTAAGCTCACGCAAGTCCAGTACATAGCCCGGTTTGCGTACCGGCCGAGGCCACTCGGGGAGCATCGGCGAAGTCACGCGTCTCTTCTGCTCCAGAGACCCCACGGCGCGCATCTCCTTCCGGCGCGAGCCAAAGCGACTGTCGCAAGACGTGGGCTCGCGAACCGTCGCGAACGCGAACGTCGGCCCAGCGGACCGCGCCTGGGCTACCGGCCCGGGCCGGTGGCCCGATGTGCAGATCCTTCGCTTCGCTCAGGATGACATGCTAGCCGTCGAAGGGAGGTCATGCCACCGGCACGAGCCCGTCAGCCGTGTCGGCCGCCAGATCGATCAGCACCCGACGAAACGCGCGCACAGGGTCCGCCGCAGCCGTGACCGTTCGCCCAATCACCACGTAGCGAGCGCCGGCCCGTTGCGCCAATCGCGGCGTGACGACCCGCTGCTGATCGTTCACCACGTCCCCCTCGAGCCGCACGCCTGGCACGAGCACCGCCAGCCGATCGCCGTACGCGGCGCTCACGGCGCGCGCTTCGGCGCCGCTGCACACCACGCCGTGCAGGCCGGCCGACGCCGCATCCGACGCCATGCGAAGCGCCTCCTCCTCCGCATCCGCGCGGTCCCTGCCCCAGGCGGCGGCCAGATCAGCGCTCGAGAGCGAGGTCAGCACCGTCACCGCGAGCACACCGCACGTCGGCCCAGCCGCCTCCTGAGCCGCCAGGAGCATCGCACGACCACCCGACGCATGCACCGTGACCAGACGCGCACCGAGGGCCGTCGCGGAGCGCACGGCACCGGCCACGGTATTCGGGATGTCGTGAAACTTGAGGTCGAGAAAGACGTCCACGCCGAGCCCGTCACGCAGCTCGCGCACGATCGTGGGGCCGCCCGCCGTGAATAGCGCGCTGCCGACCTTGAAGAAGTGGCAGTCCTCGCGAAGCCGCCGCGCCAGCGCTAATGCCTCTCCGGGGACGTTGACGTCGAGCGCGACAATGGGTCGAGCGTAGCCAGTCATTGCGGGAAGTCCAGTGAACCAATGATGTCTGCGATGCCGCGAACGTCGTGCGCGTCGCACCACTTCTGGAGGCCGAGCACCACGCGCTCCGGCGCGCGCGGATCACGGAGCATCGCGGTTCCCATCCCGACGAGCGTTGCCCCGGCCATCAAATACTGTAGCGCATCCTCGGCCGTCGACACCCCGCCGATGCCCAGCAATGGAATGCGCACGGCCCGACTGACCTTCCACGTGGCCAACACACCGACGGGCCGCAGCGCCGTACCGCTCACGCCTCCCGTCCCGAAACCAAGCGCAGGGGTTCGGCGCTCCACGTCGATCACGAGGCCCGGAATGGTGTTCACGAGCGTGATGGCATCCGCGCCGTGCTCTACGGCGATCGCAGCGCTGCGTGCAATGTCCGGGAGCATGGGCGACAGCTTCACGAACAACGGCCGCGTCGTGGCGGCGCGGGCACGGCGGACGACGTCAGCCAGTGACGTTGGGTCGGCGCCAAACTCCGCTCCTCCCGCCTTGACGTTCGGGCAGCTTACGTTGAGCTCGTAGCCGTCCAGCGCGCCGCGGGACTCGCTGTCCACGGCGGCGTCGAGCTCCGCGATCACCGCAGCGAACTCCTCGACGGCGAAGCCGACGATGTTCGCGATCTTCCTGGTGTTGGGCAGCGACGTGGCGAGCCACGGCAAGTGCGAGCGCCGTACATCCGCCACGCCAGGGTTCGCCAACCCCACGGCGTTGATCATCCCGCCGTCGAATTCGGCGACGCGAGGCGCCGGGGCGCCGGCACGCGGCTCAGGACTGACCGCCTTGGTGACCAACCCGCCCAGCGCTCCCAGGTCCACGACTCCGCCGAGCTCCCGCCCGTAGGCGGCGGTGCCTGCGGCGAGGACGATCGGATTCTGGAAGTCGAGACCGGCGACGTGCACCGCAAGCGTGCCGCGGTACACACTCACCTCGGCGCGCTGCCTCCGCCGGACGCGCCGCCGACCACGGCCACACGACGTTCGTACCGCTTGAGATACTCCAGGACGCCATCGGAGATGGCTGCGGCGAGCTCGTCCATGCGCGCGGCGTTGGTCATGTAGGCCGCTTCCTCGGGATTGGACCCGAAGCCAATCTCCACGAGCACCGCGGGCATGAACGCCTTGTTCAGGACCGCGAATCCGGCCTGCTTCACGCCTCGGTTCGGACCGGGGTGGACCTGCTTCACGCGGCCCTGAATCAGCTCGGCGAGCTCGTTGGCCTCACGCAGGTGCTCGTTCTGCGCCATGTCGTTCAGGATGAAGTTGAGCGGATCACCGGCGCGCGCCGACGGCCCGGATTCGAACTTCACGACTTCATTCTCCATTCGCTCGAGACGTCTGGCGTCCTCGGTCTTCGCCTCGGCAAGGAAATACGTCTCGAAGCCGCGCGCACCGCCTGGGTCCTTCCAGGTCGGATTCGCTGCGTTCACGTGAATGCTGACGAACACGTCGGCGTGCGCATCGTTGGCGATGCGGCCGCGGTCGGACAGTGCGATCAACGTGTCGCGCGTCCGTGTGTACTTGACGTCGATGCCGCGCTCGAGGAGCGCCGCGCCGACGCGCTTTGCGACGTTGAGCGTGATGTGCTTTTCGAGGATCCCGGGCCCACCGCGCAGCGGGCCGTGCATGCCGCCATCCGGGCCGCCGTGGCCCGCGTCCACCACAACCAGGCGTCGGCTGCGAAGCGGGCCCAGTGCGGCGGGACTCGTGACGACGGCGGGAATGCGGCTCACGCCGCGGTCAGCAGCGGGTGGCCCACTGGCACGGGACGACGAACGCGCTGGCGGCGCGGCCGCCTCGCGCGCGGCGAACTTGCCGACCGATGAGAACGCACGCAGTTCGAACTTCTCGGCGTCCCACACGAGGTTCGTGGCCACGCGCGGGACGATCTCTGCGACGAGCTGGAGTGGCACGTACAGCACGCCCTTCCGGACTTCCGGGGGCGCTGTCAGTTGGTAGGTCTGGTCACTCACCTTGGCGAAGCGCACGCCCTCTTCGACCTCGATGGCCGTTCCGTTGACGATGAGCATCCACCGCGCGCCCGTGAGGTGCGACACGGTGAGCGGCACGATGGGGCGGAGCTGGTCGGCGCGCAGGAGCGGACCGGCCGGCGATGCGACGAGCGCGACCGTGGTCGAGCGGCTCGCGTCCTTGACGACCAGCGGGCCAGGTTGGGCCGCCGCGGTCGTCGCGAGCTGGAATGCCGCGACCAGGGCGATGATCATCGCGTGCGCACGGCGCGCGCCATCTCGCGATCGGCGTCGCGCGCACGCTCCGTGTCGCGCTTGTCGTGCAGCTTCTTTCCCTTGCCCAGAGCCAGTACCACTTTGGCGATCCCGCGTTTGAAGTACAACTCGAGCGGAACGAGGGTGAGCCCCTGCCGCTCGATGGCACCTATAAGACGCCCGATCTCGCGCTTGTGCAACAACAACTTGCGAGTCCGCGTGGGCTCGTGGTTGTTGTAGCTGGCACGTTCGTAGGCGGAGATATGGAGGTTGATGATGAAGATCTCCCCGTCGCGGACGATGCCGTAGGAATCGGACAGGTTTGCCTTGCCGTCGCGGAGTGACTTCACCTCGCTCCCCGTCAGGACGAGGCCGGCCTCGAATGTGTCGAGGATGATGTAGTCGTGGCGCGCGCGCCGGTTTTTCGCGATGGTCTCGACGTCCGTCTTTTCCTCTGGCTTCGCCATGAGGTTCAACATAGAAGCGTCGCTGATCACGGGCAACGCGATGCGTTGACTTGCCCCTGCGCGAGCGATTAATGTGTGTGTCTGTTCCCAGTGCGCTCGGGTGGTGGAACTGGTAGACACGCAGGTCTCAGAAGCCTGTGCCTTCACCGGCGTGGGGGTTCAAGTCCCCCCTCGAGCATGAACGTGAAATCGGACATGAAAATAGATACGGGGCGGCACCGCTTACGGTGTCGCCCCGTTTTCATTGATGCAGAGTGCTTCGAGCAACTCCGGCGCCGTCAGGTGCCTGCGTCAGCGCCCGACCTTACTCGGTGGAACGTCCTCCGGCAGCTGGACCTTGCCAAAGTTCTCCTGCAGCGCCGAGTTGCACGCCAGGAGGTACTCACTCACCAGCACAGCGCCTCGCTGCACGGCTGGATCGTCCGCGCGAATTGGCCCGCCGGAAAAGGCCAGCAGGTTCTGCGCGACGCGCATCACGGCCGCGCCCTGTCCGCGGGACATGAACGCATCGCGATACGCGCTCAACCGCGCGTTGAACTGCCGCTCGGCAAGTTCGAGGAGCTCGCCATCGACGTTGCGGTCCTTGTGCATGCGATGCACAAGGGCGCGAAGTGCTTCGGACGGCGTGCGATCATCCAGCGAGTCGCGCTGCGCCACCAGAATCCCGAGCGCACGCCGAAGGTAGCGCAACTCCCAGAGTGCGTGATCGGAGTCGCCACGCGTGGCGACCTGCGCGAGCCACTGCACGTCGGCGGGGTTGGGCTCCTCCATCAGCACCGCCGCATACGCGGAGCTGCGCCGGAGGAGGGCGCGGTCGTCACGGAACGAGCGGAAGAGGCGCACGGGCGCGCCGGTCCGTCAGCCCTGAAGGACAGGCAGCGCCAGACGACCCGACAGCGACGCCGCAGGCACCGGTGCATCAAGGCCGACACGCTCACGCACCTCGCGCTCCTGCATGAGCAGGTCGCTCAGGCGCACGCTGTCGAGCACTTCATCGATGCGTCGCTGAAGCAGCACCCACACCGGCCGAATACTGCAGTCGTGCGACACGGCACACCGTTCGGCTTCGACCGGATGCGTGACGCAGTGGACGTCGAACGTCGAATGCTCCGACGCTGAAATCACGTCGCGGACCGTGATCTCCGCTGCAGGACGAGCCAGGCGATAGCCACCATGCGCACCGCGGGTGCTCTGCACGATGGTCGCGCGTCTGAGCTTGAGCATGATCTGCTCGACGTAATCGGTCGGCAGCCTCTCGCGCTCGGCAATCTCGCGCCCCGTCACCGGCCCGTCGTTGATCCGACGGGCCAGATGGAGGGCACAGATGAGACCGTACTCTGCCTGCGTGGTAATGCGCACGATGAAATCTAGCTAATCGGGCCGCTCTGGCGCTACGCGGATGCCGGCGCTCAACCGCTGGCCTTCATCCCGTGCCTGCCTCCCGGCACGCCAATCTCCGTCATTTTTCGCAGGTCGAGGACGTCGGCAATCTCGTCGGCGGGCAGCAGCTTATCGCGTTCGATCATGTCGCGTACGAGGATCCCTTCAGCCACCGACTGCTTGCTCAGCCGCGCGGCTTTCGCGTAGCCGATATGCGGCATCAGCGCCGTCGCCAGCGCCGCCGAGCGTTCCACCCAGTGGGCGCACATGTCTTCGTGCGCCTCGATGCCGGCCACGCACTTCGTGCTGAACACGGTGGCTGTGCTGGTGAGGATGCGCATCGACAACAGCACATTGAACGCGATGACGGGCATCATCACGTTGAGCTCGAGCTGGCCGTGCTCAGCGGCGATGGCCACCGTGGTGTCGAATCCCATCACCTGAAAGCAGACCTGGTTCACCATCTCGGGAATTGATGGATTGATCTTGCCGGGCATGATCGACGAGCCGGGCTGCACCGCCGGCAGCTTGATCTCGTTGATGCCCGTGCGAGGGCCCATGACCATGATGCGCAGGTCGCTGGCGATCTTGCTGAGGTCGATGGCGAGCACACGCAGTGACGCGCTGAATGCGGCTGCGTCGCCCATGCTTTGCATGAGCTGAATGCGGTCCTGCCCTTCACGCAGTTCCAGCCCTGTCATCTCTGACAGGTGCCTGACCATCAGCGCGGGGAACTCCTTCTCCACCGTCACGCCCGTGCCCACCGCGCTGCCACCGATGCCGAGATCGCGGAGGTAGTCGGCGGACTCCTTCACTCGGCGAATGCCGCGGTCGATCGATCCGGCGTATGCCGTGAACTCCTGCCCCAGGCGGATTGGCATCGCGTCCTGCAAGTGCGTGCGACCCGCCTTCACGATGTGATCGAACTCCTTGCCCTTCGCGGCAAGCGCGTCGCGCAGGCTCTCGAACGCGCCGACGAGGCCGTCGAGCTGCGAGAGGCACGCGATGCGGATGTTCGTGGGAATCGTGTCGTTGGTGCTCTGCGCCATGTTGACGTGATCGTTCGGATGGACGGGGGTGTACGTCCCCCGCGCACCACCGAGGAGCTCGTTCGCGCGATTCGCGAGCACCTCGTTCACGTTCATGTTGTGCGATGTGCCGGCGCCGGCCTGATACGGATCGACGATGAATTGGTGCTTGTGCTTTCCAGACAGCACCTCGTCCGCCGCGGCGACGATCGCGTCGGCGAGCGATGCCTCGAGGCGTCCGGTCGTCTTGTGCGTCAGCGCTGCAGCCTTCTTGATCCAGACCTGCGCCATGACGAACGGCCACAGCGGTGCGAGGCCGCTGATCGGAAAGTTCTCTTTCGCCCGCAATGTCTGCACGCCATAGAGGGCGTCAACGGGAACTTCCTTCGGGCCGAGTGGGTCGCTCTCAGTGCGTGTAGCGGAATCCATGTGACCTGTTCTCGCGATTGTTGGATGCGTTCAGCGCAGTGCGCTGTTGAATGAACTACGTGCCAGGAGATGTCGCACGATAACGATCGACGCGATAGTCGCGGCGGCCACGCCGATACCCAAGCAGGCGACGCTCAGGCCGTGGAGCCGCCCGAAGGCGATGCGGCGTAGGTCGCCTGGGGCCAGCGAGTCGATCGGAACACCAAACGAGGCGCGGCTTCTGGAAATCTGCATGCCGATAAGCAGTGCGGTCGCATTCGCAGCAACGAGCGCCGCGCTGGCGATCGTCATTCCCCGACCCGCGCGCATCGCGCCATTCAGCAGCACGCCGAGGCCGCCGACGATGGCGCCCGAGACGAGGAGCACGGGCAGGGCGCGACCGATGAGCGCGCCAGCGAGGGTACGCGTTGGGAGTACGGCAAATGCCGCGGGAGCAACCACAGCCGCCACGAACAGCGCAGCGCCTATCCAGGACGCGAACAGCACCAGGCTCGCGAGCGCTGCAGGTGCCGAGCGAACACTCACCGCCTGAGCGGCCGCGCGCGACCGGTGAGGAACGGATTGGTCTCCAGCTCGCGTCCGATCGTGGTCGCCGGCCCATGGCCCGGATAGACGTGCGTCGCGGCGGGGAGGGTCGCAAAGCGCGAGAGCGAGGCGTCCATCGCATAGGGGTCAGCGAGCGGCAAATCCGTCCGCCCGACGCTGCCAGCGAACAGCAGGTCGCCCGAGAGGGCGACGTCCGCGCACAGGTAGGCAACGTGGCCAGGCGCGTGTCCGGGCACGTGCATCACCGTGAACGCGAGCGTCCCGCACGTGAGCGTGTCCCCGTCCTCGAGCGGCGTCGGCGCGATCTCCGGCTGGTCCCACGGCACGCGGTACATCTGCGCCGCACGCGCCGAGAGCGATTCATAGTACGGCAGGTCGAGTGGATGGAGCCAAACGGCCACGGGATACTCGACGCGTACCGCGTTGATGGCCCCGATGTGGTCGATGTGCGCGTGCGTCAGCCAGATGGCCTCCAGCGTCGCATCCGCGTCGCGCACCATCGCGATCAGGCGCTCTGGCTCGTCGCCCGGATCGACCAACACTGCCCGCGCCGTCGGCTCGTCCACGATGAGGTAGCAATTCTCCTCGAACGGACCGACGGTGCGGACGTCGATCCTCATATCGCGAATTCGCCGGTCTGCTCCGTCTCGAGCGTCGAGGGTGCGTCTGCCGTCTCCAGCACGGGCGACACCGCGCCCGCGAGATGGTGGTGCGCCAGCCACCGCTCCGCTTCCAGCGCGGCCATGCACCCCATTCCTGCAGCGGTAATAGCCTGCCGGTAATAGCTGTCCATGACGTCGCCGGCCGCAAAGACGCCGGCCACGCTGGTGCACGTCCGCCAGGGAGACGGCGTGACGAGATAGCCGGACGGCTGAAGATCCAGGTGCCCGCGCAGGAACGCCGTGTTCGGCGTGTGACCAATGGCAACGAACAATCCACTCGCCTCGAGATCGCTCACCTCGCCGGTGAGCGTGTCCTCAAGCCGCACGCCCGTCATGAAGTCGTCGCCGATCACGTCCACGATGCGCGTATGCCACAGCACACGAATCTTCGGATTCGCCAGCGCGCGCTCGATCATGACCCTGGACGCGCGGAACTCGCCGCGTCGGTGCACGATGACGACCTCGCTGGCGAACTTGCTGAGGTAGCTCGCCTCCTCCATCGCGCTGTCGCCGCCGCCGGCCACCACCACGCGCCGGTTGCGAAACGGCGGCAACGCGCCGTCGCACACCGCGCACGCCGAAACACCGCCGCCATTGCGCGCCATGCGCTCCTCGTTCGGCAGGCCGAGCCAGTTGGCGCGCGCGCCGGTCGCGATGATGACCGTGTGCGCCTCGACGACGTCGCCCCCGCTCGCCGTGAGCACGAGCGGATGCGATGAAAAATCCACGCCCGTGATCGTCTCCGACACCACGCGCGTGCCAAAGCGGACCGCCTGGTTGCGCATGTGCTCCATCAACTCCTGCCCGCCGATGCCGTTCGGAAAACCGGGATAGTTCTCGATGTCCGTGGTCCACATGAGCTGGCCGCCCGGAATCATCTCGCGCGACACCTCACCCTCGTACACGACCGGGTCGAGGTTGGCACGCGCCGCGTAGACGGCGGCGGTCCAGGCGGCGGGCCCACTGCCGATGATCAGAACGGTTTCGCGACGGTTGGACATGGAGGAAGTGCGAGAGCGGGAGGGCGTGCACGCTGCGCCTGATGAATCGTAACGGATTCGCCAACATGCAGGAATGCATCCGCGCACGTGAGCCAGTGGGTCTCAGGCGAACCCGTCCTGCGACATCAATCACGGACTGCACCCAGCGGTTCCGCTTCCACGAGCAACACCGCGACACGTAAGCGCGATGCTACGCGCCGATCACAATGCGCTGCAGCGCTCCATGGCAGTGCGACGCCGTGCCCACGAGGAAGTCCGCACCGTGCACCTCGGCGTGCGCCGCGATCGCGCGGTCCGCCGCCACGACGTCGCGGACGTCGATCATGCCCACGCCGTGTGTGCGATGCGAGCAGTGAAAGACAAACGGTCCACCGATCGGACGTCCCGCCATGCGCTCGTCGTCCGCGTATCGCGCCAGCGCGACGGGAAGACTCCAGTCGCGCTCACCCTTTGTCGCCGGACACCGCGCGGGCTCGATGCAATTGATCGGGCAGATCCATTCGGCGAAGCTCACGTAGTGCGTGCCATCGTCGCCGGCGCGCTGCCACGGCACTGCCGGGACCGCGCCGAGAGGCTCCACGGAAACGCCTCGCGCGGGCCAGCGCGCGCGAGCGCGCGCCACAAGCCACTCCGCCATCAGGTGCGGCATCAGTGGCGACGGCACGATCACGTCCTCACTGTCCCCGACACGCGTGCTCGCGTCCGCGAGGTGCCGCGCGAAGAACGCATCCCACGTGGCCACTGCCACGCGCAGCCGCTCGGGCCGCTCCTCCTCCGGCAACTGCGCCACTCGGCAGTGCGCGTCGCGATCGACAACGACGAGCTCTCGCCACGTCGCGGCTCCGGCGGCGGCGGCCCTCGCGAGCTGCCGAACGTAGTACGCGCCGTAGCACCCACCGCCCACCACGATGATCGTGCCGAATTGCAGCGTCTCGCGCACGACGCGCAGTCGGCGATCAGCGCCTGACGTGACGCCCGCCATCGACGCGAATCACCTCGCCCGTCACGAACGCCGCGTCGAGCAGGTAGAGCACCGCGTGCGCGACGTCCTCCGGCGTCCCGATCCGCGCAAGCGGCGTGGTGCAACGCAGGTGCTCGGCACCCGCGGGGTCGAAACCGTCGGGCAGCAGCACCACACCTGGCGCAATGGCATTCACCCGAATCTCAGGCGCGAGTGCATGGGCCAGCGCGCGCGTCATCTGGACCACGGCGGCCTTCGTCATTCCGTGTGGCACATAGCCCGTCCACGTCTCATAGGCGGCGAGGTCGGCGATGTTCACGATCGAGCCGAGCGCCACGCGCAGCGTCGGTGCAGCGCGCTGGGCGAGAAAGAACGGCGCCCGGACGTTCAGCGCAAACATTGCATCCCAGGTCGCAGCGCTGACGTCGCCCATGGGAGTGCGCAGCATCATCGCGGCCGAATTGACGAGGGTGTGCAGCTCGCCGTGCTCCCGCACCACGGCGTCGATGAGCTGCTCACACGCCACGACGTCCGAGAGGTCGGCGCGCACCAGCGTTGCCGTGCCACCGGCATCCACGATGCGCTGTGCCGTCTCGCGCGCTCCGTCCGCGGAGTCGTTGTAGTGCACGCACACGCGCATGCGGCGCCCGCCCAGCGCCACCGCGATCGCGCGGCCGACACGCCTGCCGGCGCCCGTCACGAGGGCGACGCGACCGGCAAGATCTGTCATGTGGTCACGCCGCCGGCGCGCGACCGAGCGCGACCAGCCGCGCGTCCTGCCGAGCCAGCCATTCCTCGGGCACCTGCATCATGCCGATGGTGCGCGGACCATCGGCGGCACCATGCCAGTCGGAACCGCCGCTCACCACGAGTCCGAGCTGCTCGCTCAGCGTGCGCAGGCGAGTGACGTCCGACGGCGAATGACTCGGGTGCTTCACTTCCACGCCATCGAGACCGAGCGCCGCGAGCGCGGTGAGCCGCTCACGCGTGCCCGCGCCGCCCGGATGCGCAAGGACCGCGAGCCCGCCCGCAGCGTGAATCATCGCGATGGCGTCGGGCATCCCCAGCTGGTCCTTGGCCACGTACGCGGGACGACCCGCGCCCAGATAGCGGTCGAACGCATCGCGCACGTCCGTGGCCCACCCCTGCTCCACCAATGCGCGCGCGACGTGCGGGCGACCCACCGCGCCCCCGTCTGACTGCTCCAGCACATCGTCGAAGCTCACGTGTACTCCCAGCGCGACCAGCTTGTTGACGATCTCCTGCCCGCGCCGCGCGCGCATGTCGCGGAGGCCACCAAGCTCGCGCTCGATCACGAGCGCATCACGCAGGTGCAGGCCGAGCAGGTGCGTCTCGGCGTCACCTTCCACCGCGCTCAGCTCGACGCCGTTCACCACCCGCACGCCAAGCTCGACGCCGGCCACCTGCGCTTCAGCCAGTCCGCCAACGGTGTCGTGATCCGTCAGGGCGATGGCAACCAGTCCGTTCGCCTTCGCCGCGCGCACCACGTCCGCAGGTGCTCGTGATCCGTCGGATGCCGTCGAGTGCATGTGCAGGTCGACGAACGCCGATGACGGCGATGCCGTCACGGCGCGTAGCCGGCCTCGGGCGACATCTCGCTTGGCTGCGATTGCGCGAATAGACGCGCGAGATCCGCATCACTCATTTCCGCGAGGGCGAGCTCGCGCGATCGCGTGCCGTGCGGTGAGTAGCGCGTGACACGCACCTCACGATCGGCGCCACTTCCAGAGGCGAACAGCAGCGCGAACTCGTCGCGGTCATACTGGGTGACGCGGCCGGACGGCATGACGCGCCAGGCGCGCCCGTCCATCGTGATGGTGCGTGTTGGCATGTTACGGCAACTCCACTTCGTGGTAGATGCGTGATGGATCGAGTACGCGCTCCGGAGCCGAGGCATGCGCACGCGTGAGCGTGGCCGCATCAGGCGCCTCGCAGAATTCCAGGAAGGCGCCGCGTAGGCCGGTCTCCTCGAACACCCAATACCGGCAGCCGGCAGACGCGTAGTAGTCGCGCTTGCGCACGAGGCGCTCGGCGAACTTGAGGCGATCGGGCGGCGTGACGAGTGTTCGCTGGATCGACAGGCAGCGTGGCATGATCAAATGACGCCGTCGGGAAACGACTCGAGGCTCTTCTTCACCGCCGCGAGGAACTTGTCGGCGTCCGACCCGTCCACGATGCGGTGGTCGAACGACAGCGAGAAGTACGCACACGTCCTGATGGCGATCGTGTCCTCGCCATCGGGCCCCGCAACGACCTTCGGACGCTTCTCGATCGCGCCAAGGCCGAGGATGGCGGAGGTGCCGAGCGGGATAATTGGCGTTCCCAAGAGCGACCCGAACACGCCGGGATTGGTGATGGTGAACGTCGCGCCCTGCACTTCTTCCGGCTTCAGCCGCTTGGTGCGCGCGCGGTCCGCGAGGTCGTTCAGCGATCGCGTGAGCCCGGACAGCGACAGGTCGTCCGCGCCCTTGATGACGGGGACGATGAGCCCCCAGTCGAGCGCGACCGCGATGCCGATGTTGTACTGCTTGCGATGGATGATGCTGGTGCCGGCGACGGCGGCGTTGAGCACGGGGAACTGCTTCAGCGTGTCCACGACCGTCTTGATGATGAACGGCAGGAACGTGAGCTTCTGTCCCGTCTGCGCCTCGAAGGCCGCGCGATTCTTCTGTCTGATGCGAGCCACACGCGTCAGGTCGACCTCGAAGAACGAGGTGACGTGCGCGTTGGTGCGCCGCGATGCGACCATGTGGTCACTGGTGAGCGCGCGGATCTTGGACATCGGCTCGACAGTGTCCCCGGGCCACGGCACCGGGAGCGGGCCGTGCTGCTCGGCACCGGCGGGCGCGTGCATGGACGCGCGCGTGTCAGCCGGCGCTGCGGCGCCGCCTGAGGCGATGTACTGCTCGATGTCGCGGCGGGTCACGCGGCCCTGCACGCCCGACCCCTGCATGGCGGCGATCTGGATGCCGTGCTCGGCGGCGATCTTGCGAACGAGGGGCGACGACTTGGTGCGGAGGCGCTCCTCGAGTCCGTTGCCACCAGCGGGCGTCGGACTGGTGGCGGGTGCGTTGGTTTGGTGGGAGGGGGGCGCGGGCGCGGCGGTAGTTTTCGCACTGGGGGGGCCCCCCGCGCCAACGACACTGGCCGCCACCGGTGGAGACGCGGGCGCCCCAGCGACGGGCGCAATCGCCGCACCTTTCTCGGTCTCGATGCGCGCGACCACCGTCTGCACCTCGACCGTCTGCCCCTCGACCACCAGGATCTCGGCCAACACACCCGCCGACGGCGCCGGAATCTCGGCGTCCACCTTGTCCGTGCTGATCTCGAAAATCGGCTCGTCGCGCTTCACGTCGTCGCCGACCTTCTTCAGCCACTTCGAGAGCGTCCCTTCGGCGATCGATTCGCCCATCTGGGGCATGATGACGTCAACGCGTGCCACTGCGATTCCCTCTCACTCGGAGTTTCGAGATGCAATGCGCGACTTCCGCATTCGCCACAACACCAGGGTCGGCATCAGGATCAAGCCGATCCGCGCTCCCCACGTCCAGTAGATGCTCCAGTCGCATGGCGCCCCGGTCTCCGCATCGGCGCGGCAGCCAGTCACGGCGCCGACCCCCTTCGCGATGAGCACGGCGATCATTCCGCCGGCCGCCAGCCCCGCGATCGCGCTCAGGCATCCGACCCCAAGATAAGGCCATACCCCGCCGTCCGTCTGCCCCGTCGCCTCGGGCGAGTCGTTTTGCTGGTCCGTCATCTCAATACGCCGCCAGCCGACGTGCGGCCAATACGACGTCCGCGGTCTGCGGAAGCACGTAGTCCTCCAGCGACGGCGCGTACGGAAGCGGCACGTCATGGGCAGTGACGCGCAGCACCGGCGCGTCCAGCCACTCGAAGCACGTCTCGTTGATGCGCGCCGTGATCTCGCCGGCAATGCCGCCCGTCCGCGTGTCCTCGTGCAGCACCATGACGCGATTCGTCTTCTTCACCGTGTTGACGATCGCCTCATCGTCCAGCGGTGCAAGCGACCGCAGGTCGATGACCTCGACGCGCAGTCCGTCCTCGCGCTCCAACCGTTCGGCCGCCTCGAGCGCCTTGTAGACGGCAGCCGCATACGTGATGATCGACAGGTCTGTGCCCTCGCGCGCGAGTCTCGCCCTTCCGATCGGCACCACATGATCACCCGCCGGCATCTCGCCCTTGATGCGGCGGTACAAATACTTGTGCTCGAAGAACAACACACAGTCGTCGTCGCGGATCGCCGCTTTCATCAGGCCCTTGGCGTCCTCCGCCGTGCTGGGATACACGACCTTGAGGCCCGGCGTGTGAATGAAGCCGGCCTCGGGGTTCTGCGAATGGAACGGTCCACCCCGGACATAGCCGCCGCTCGGTCCGCGCACGACCATCGGACACGGCAGGAATGCGCGGTAGCGCGCCGTGGCCACGTAGTTCGTCAGCATGTCGTAGGCGTTGGCGATGAAGTCGATGAACTGCATCTCGACGACGGGACGCATCCCCATGTGCGCGGCGCCGGCCGCTGCGCCCACGATACCGATCTCGGAGATCGGGCTGTCGATGACGCGCGCTTCACCGAATTTCGCCAGCAAGCCGTCCGTCACCTTGAACGCGCCGCCATACGCGCCGATGTCCTCGCCGATCATGAACACGTTGGCGTCGCGTTCCATCTCCTCGAACAGCGCCTCGCGAATGGCTTCCAGGTAGGTGATCTCGGCCATCACATGTCACCGCTCACGTCGTACGTTCCCCACCCTGCCGACCGTTCGTTCGCCTCGACGGCCGCACGCTTGCCTTCGCGGAACCACAACGGACTTGCCGTGGGTGGATCCGCATACACGCCGATCAGCGCATCGAGCGGCTCGGGCACATCGGACTGCTCCGCGATGTCGGTTGCTGCATCGATCTCGCGCTGTACGCGCGCGTCGATCTCCTGGAGCGCAGCGGCCGCAACGCCTTCGCCCGCCAGCCGCACGACATAACGATCGATCGGGTCGTTGTCCTTCGCCCAGCGGTCGATCTCGCCTTCAGGCACATACGACTGGTTGTCGTGCTCGGCGTGGCCCTTGCGTCGGTAGGACATCAGCTCGACGATCGACGTGCCTTCGCCCCGCCGCGCACGATCCACGGCGCGCTTCGTCGCCTCGTACGTCGCGATGACGTCGTTGCCGTCGGCTCGTTCGCCAGGGATCCCGTAGCCGATCGCCTTGTCCACGAGCTGCGCCGCAGCCGTTTGCCTCGACGTCGGCGTGGAATACGCGTAGCCGTTGTTCTCGATGACCACGACGAGTGGGCAGCGTTGAACGGCGGCGAAGTTGATGCCCTCGTGAAACGCGCCGGTGGACGTTGCGCCGTCGCCGACGTACACGAGTCCCACGCGATCCTCACCACGCATCTTGAAGGTGAGCGTCACACCCGCCATCACCGGCACCATATCGCCCAGCGGCGAGATCTGCCCGATGAACCCGCGCTCGGTGTCGCCGAAGTGGATGTTCAGCTCGCGCCCGCGCGTCGGTGAGTCACCCTTTGCCATATACTGCTTGAGGATCTCGACGGGGGTGGCCCCCTTCACGAGCATCGAGCCGAGGTTGCGAATGAGTGGCGAGAGGATGTCGCCCGCACGCAGCGCATACGCGCTGCCGACGGCGTCCGCCTCCTGGCCGAGTGACCGGAAGAGCCCTCCCACCACCTTCGTCTGCCGGTACAGGTTCACGAGCCGCTCCTCGAGGGAGCGTGTGAGCCGCATCCAGTAGTAGAGCTCGAGCTTCTGCGCCGCGGTGAGCGACGTTGCCATCAATAGGCCGCTTCGAGCGTGTGCGACGGATCGTCTACGCGATGCAGCTCGACGAAGAACTTCTTCACGTTGCGGTCCAAGCGGCTCTCCCCCATCTGGTCCGTCACGACCTCGACGAAGGTGTAGTGGCCCCCCTCGGGCCGGACGCTCAGCTTGAGCGCGCCCAACGTGCCAGTGAGCTGGCGCGTCCGCGCGGTGGTGGCGACGGCGGTGAAACCAAGTCCGCCAAAAAAACGATCCGCCACCACGAGCACGTCAGCTGGCGGCGTATGACTGCGGTAGAAATGACGCATGGTTACGGGTTCCGTTCCGGGAGCACGTCCTGCATCCACTCGGTCTTCTCGAGCGGCTTGGTGGAATCGCTGTGAAACTGAATGCCAATCGCCCACTGCTCGGCACTGACGAAGCGCAGCTTTGCCGAGTAGGCACCCACCTGCGGGGCCTTCACGAATCCGTCATATGTGCTGGCGCCTTCGCGCGTGTTGGCGAAGATCCGCCCTTCACCCGTCTCGATGGGCTGGCCGGTCTCCCGGTCCGTGACCGTGATCGTGTAGATCACGTCCTCACGCGCATGCGGCGGAATGGGATCCGAGGTGATGACGAACCGGTAGCTGTCCGTTCCCTGGCGCAGCTCGGGCGTGCGTGGCGGCGCGCCGCACGACGCCGCGACCGTGAGCGCAACCACGAGCGCGAGCAGGGCGTGGCGTCGCACGGCGAGCCTCTGCGTCATGACTGGTAGTACTCCAGGCCGAGGTGCGTGATCTGCTCTTCGCCCATCAAGTGTCGCAGCGTGTTCTTGAGCTTCGTCTGCTGGATGAACAAATCGTGCTCGGCCTGGAGGCCCGGCGCGGTCATGGGGCTCTTGTAGTAGAACGACAGCCATTCCTGGATGCCCTTCATGCCGGCGCGTTGCGCGAAGTCACTGAAGAGCGCGAGGTCGAGCACGAGTGGCGCTGCGAGGATCGTGTCGCGGCAGAGGAAGTTCACCTTGATCTGCATCGGGTACCCCATCCACCCGACGATGTCGATGTTGTCCCAGCCTTCCTTGTTGTCGCCGCGCGGCGGGTAGTAGTTGATGCGCACGACGTGCGAGAACCCCTCGTACAGCGCGGGATACTTCTCAGGCTGCAGGATGGTGTGCAGCACCGACAGCTTCGACTCTTCCTTCGTCTTGAACGACGCAGGATCGTCGAGCACCTCGCCGTCGCGATTGCCGAGGATGTTCGTGGAGTACCACCCTGCGAGGCCGAGCATGCGCGCCTTTATGCCTGGCGCGATGATCGTCTTCATCCAGGTCTGGCCGGTCTTGAAATCCTTGCCGGAGATCGGCACGCCCTTCTCGTTCGCGAGTTGCACGAGCGCGGGAATGTCGACCGAAAGGTTCGGTGCGCCGTTGCAGAACGGCACGCCCTCCATGATCGCCGCGTACGCATACAGCATCGACGGCGCGATGGCTTCGTCGTTGTTCTCCATCGCCTTCTCGAACTGCTCGAGCGTGGCGTGTTGCGGGCCTGGCTTGATGAAGATCTCGGTGGACGCGCACCACACGATGACGAGGCGGTCGCAGTTGTTCTTCGCCTTGAACTCGCGCATGTCCTGACGGAGCTGCTCGGCGAGGTCGCGCTTGGTCTTGCCCTTCTTGACGTTCGTGCCGTTGAGTCGCGTGACGTAATGGTTCTCGAACACCGCAGGCATCGGCTTGATGGCCTTCAGGAAATCGGCGATCGGCTCCAGGTGCTTCTCCTCGAGCACACCGGCCTTCTTCGCTGCCGTGTATGCGTCATCCGGAATCGGATCCCACGCGCCGAACACGATGTCGTCGAGTCCGGCGAGCGGCACGAAGTCCTTGATCAGCGGCGCGCGGTTCTCCGTGCGCTTGCCGAGGCGGATCGTGGCCATTTGCGTCAGCGAGCCAATCGGCTGCGTATAGCCGCGACGGATGCTTTCCACTCCGGCCATGAACGTCGTCGCGACGGCGCCGAGGCCCGGGGTGAGGATGCCGAGCTTGCCAGTGGCGGGACGTGGGGTCGAAGTAGCGGAAGAGGAACCTTGCACGAACTATTCTCCTTTGAGCGATGGGCGCGGCGTGCGGCGGCGTGCGAAGAACCGGGGCTGCGCCTCGGTCTCCGTGCGCGCTTCGGCGGCGTCGGCTCGCGTGGTGGCCTTGTAGACGTACACCATGCGCTGGACCACGGTGATCCACGCGGTGACGGTCAGGATGACGATGATGATGGCCAGCGGCCATCCGTTGAAAAACAACCCGAACAACGCCTGTGGGGCCGCCATGAGCACCACCCGTTCCGGGCGCTGCAGCAAGCCGACCTTTGCGTCCAGCCCGAGCGCTTCCGCCCGCGCCCGCGTGTACGACGTGAGGAAGGCCCCCAACAGGCCTAGCAGTGCCGTGATCATGAGCGGCACGCTGTGATGCAACGTGCTGGTGGCGTAAAACACCGCGAGGCCGCCGAGGACGAACCCGTCTGCCAGGCGGTCGAGCGTGGAGTCGAGGAACGCGCCGAACGTCGAGCTGCGATTGGAGCGGCGCGCCACGGTGCCATCCAATACGTCGAACAGCGCGGTGAGGGAGAGAAACCAACCGCCCGTCTTGATGTGTCCGGTGGCGTAGATGATTCCGCCGATCACGGTGCACAGGGTTCCGAACACGGTGATCGAGTTCGGATGCACACGCCGCTTCACCAGCCAGTTGGCCACTGGGTCGATGAGGTGCAAATAGCCGTTTTTGACCCAGTCGGGCAGTAGCTTCATGCGGCTCCGAGGCGCGCAGACGTCCCGCAGCCAGCGTGCGCGCGGCGGGGAAGAAGTAACAACAAACTCAGCGGGCCGAAGTGCGTACTCCGGCCCGGAAAGCTATCCGAGGTCACATCTCCGAGCAACCGCGCCAACCGCGTGAAGCAGCAGCGACAAGTCAGGGCACGGCCCAGACATACAAGCCTGATAGCGAGACCGATCGGCTCTCGTAGGTGCGCGAGCCATCGACCGTCACGGCCTTGAACTTCACCGCAGAACCCGTCGCCACACCCTGCACGGAAATCTTCTCGACGGTGTTGGCGGGCACCTGCCGCAGGAACAACTCGGCACCGCCAGTTGGCGTGACGTAGATGTTGGCGGCCTGGCTCAGGTTGTTGGTCACCTGCACAGACTGCTCGGAGGTGACGGTCGGCGCGGTCCGCACTTCCACTTGCCGCCCACCACATGCGGTGGCAACAGCAAGCGTGAGCGCGACGACAGCGGCTCTGGGGGAAACGATCATGGGAGTTCCTCGTGGTGGACTGAACGGTCAAGCCTGCCGAGTGCGCCAGGGTGCAAGACACATGCGCAAAGTAGCAGCGACCGCGCACGTTATGGAGCGTGCCGATGCGGCGCTACCTGCCGCCCGTTGTCATTCCGTGCCGCAGTGGGGCGAGATACGTAACTTCACTCAATGAGCCATTCAATGCATCGTCGCCTTCCGGGTGTCGCACTGCTCTCGTGCGCGGTCGCGCTCGCCCCGCACGAGGCGCATGCGCAAGCCGGTTCCGCTCCGAAGCGTGCCACCTCGTCATCGATCGCGCGACCACCGTCGAGGGTGCATACGGCGCTCCACGACTCATTGCGGGCGATTCTCGAGCGAGGAGTTGCCGACAGCGCTTTTCCCGGTGCCATCGCGGTGGTGGGCTCACACACGGGCCCGTTCGTCAGCGTGACGGCCGGACACCTCGACTGGGCGCCCGGATCACCACGTCCGACATCATCCACCATCTGGGATCTCGCGTCGCTGACGAAGGTCGTGGGCATGACGTCGGCGGTGATGCAGCTCGTTGAGCGGGGAAAGGTGGATCTCGACGCACCGGTGCAGCGGTACCTCCCGGAATGGACGGGGCCAAACAAGGATCGTGTCACGGTGCGGCATCTCCTCTCGCATCGAAGCGGGCTCCCCGCATTCAAGACGTACTACAAGGAGAATCTCTCCCCCGATTCCACGCTCGCGCTGTTCGTGCACACGCCGCTCGATTCCCAGCCTGGCGTCCGCATGGTCTACAGTGACATCGGAGCGATCCTGCTGGGCAAGATCGTCGAGCGCGCGAGCGGCCAGACACTCGACCGCTACCTGGCGCAGCGCGTCTTCACGCCCCTTGGCATGCGCGACACGCGGTACCGCCCGCCGGCGTCGCTGCGGCCGCGCATCGCGCCGACGGAGATCGATCCATGGCGCGGGCGTCACCTCATCGGCGAAGTGCACGACGAGAATGCGTTCGCCCTGGGACAGGTGTCCGGCCATGCCGGGCTGTTCAGCACGGCACGTGATCTCGAGCGCTTCGCTCGGGCGTACCTCAATCGTGGCGCACTCGGGAGCGGACGTCTCGCGAAGGCTGCAACCATCCGGCAGTTCACCACCGCGGCGGACACCACCTTCTCGAGCCGAGCGCTGGGGTGGGATACGCCGGGCGCGAACAGCTCGGCAGGCCACTTCGTGGAGCGTCCGGCATTCGGGCACACCGGCTACACGGGGACGTCGCTCTGGATCGCGCCGCAGCATGACCTCTATGTCATCCTGCTCACGAATCGCGTCAATCCCACTCGCGAGCGCAGCCGGATTGGGCCGGTGCGCGTGGCCGTGGCGGACGTTGCCATGCGCCTGTTGCACCCAGCGGTGGTCGCGGCCATCGAGGCCCGCACCGCGCGGTCAATGCCGGCGCGGTAACTCGCAGCCGCAGGCGGCGTGGCGCACGCCACGTCGCATGGGGAACACCCTGGCTGCTCGGCAAGCAGGCTGCATCCGTCGCCACAGCGTTCCAGCCGTGCAGGGAACTGGCGTGCTCATGTCGGTACTCGTTCGTCGCGCCCGTGATCGATTCATGCCGCATGCAACATTGGCTTGAACCTCTGCCGGGCGAGGGGTATATATTCCCGTTGGTAGTTGATGGATCCCGTGGGCTGATGCCCGCGTCTCACCAAGGAGGATTCGTGAGCACGACCAGTCAACCCGATGTCCTGATGACCGTGACGCCGGTAGCCGGCACAGAGGTCAGAAAGTTCATGGCACAGGAAGGTGTCGACCCCGCGTTGGGCGGCCTGCGTGTCAGCGTGCAGCCAGGCGGCTGCAGCGGCTTCAAGTACGGCCTCCTCATCGAGGACCAGGCGGCGGAAGATGACCTGATCGTCGACCAGGGCGACTATCGCGTGTTCGTCGATCCGTTTTCGGCGCAGTACATCAGCGGAGTCATCATCGACTACACGTCGTCGATGCAGGGCTCCGGCTTCACCTTCAAGAATCCCAACGCGACCGGCGGCTGCGGCTGCGGCAGCTCGTTCTCCGCCTAGCGCACAGGCTCACATGAACCACCCGGTTCCTGGCGCCCCCGCGGACGTCGGTGCCGGACACGCGGCCCGCGATCGCTTTGCGATGCGCGGGCCTTCGCGTGTCCCCTCACCAACCGCCGCGCTCGAGCGCATCCACACCGTGGTTGTGGACGAGCACGAGGACATTGCTCGGCTCGTCGCGAGTCGGATTGCGGCACTCATCAAGGAGAAGCACGCAGGCGGCGATACCGCTGTGCTTGGACTCGCAACCGGGTCTACACCCATTGGCGTGTATCGCGAGCTCATTCGCATGCATCGTGACGAGGGATTGAGCTTCGCCAACGTCGTGACGTTCAATCTCGACGAGTACTACCCGATGGCGCCGGACAACATCCACTCGTACCACCGGTTCATGTGGGAAAACCTGTTCTCGCACGTGGACATCAAGCGCGAGAACGTGCACATCCCGCGCGGCGATGTTCCGCGCGACGAGCTGGATGACGTGTGTCGCGACTACGAGGCGGACATCGCGCGCATGGGCGGCATCGATTTCCAGATCCTGGGTATCGGCAAGACGGGCCACATCGGCTTCAACGAACCGGGCTCCGGCGCCGAGAGCCGCACGCGACTCGTGCACCTCGATGCGGTCACGCGGCGCGATGCCTCGGCGGACTTCTTCGGGGAGGAGTTCGTCCCGAAGGAAGCGGTGACAATGGGCGTCGCGACGATCCTCGATGCTCGCGAGATCGCCCTGCTCGCCACCGGCGAGCACAAGTCGCGTATCATCAAGCGGTCGGTTGAAGGCGACATCAACCTCGAGATCGCCGCCACGTTCCTCCAGCGCCATCCCAAGACCACGTTCTACGTGGATGGCGCCGCCGGCGCCGACCTCACGCGCATCGCGACACCCTGGCTGCTCGACGAAGTGGCGTGGACGGAAGAGCTGAAGATTCGCGCCGTGGTGTGGCTGTCGCAGCAGACACACCGCGCCATCCTCAAGCTCACGCAGCGCGACTATGCCGAGCACGGCATGTCGTCGCTGGTGGCGCGCTCGGGCTCGCCCGGCGCGCTGAACGGGGAGGTCTTCAACGCGCTCGGCGCGAAGATCCGCGGCAAGAGCAAGCTGCCCCGCGGCAAGCGCACAATCTGCTTCTCGCCACATCCGGACGACGACGTCATCTCCATGGGCGGCATCCTCCGCAAGTTCGTGCAGAACGAGAACGACATGCTCGTCGCGTACATGACGAGCGGCAACATCGCCGTGTTCGATCATGACGTGCGCCGTTACGTGGATTTTCTGCAGCGTCTCGACCAGGACCGGGGCCTTGGCCGTCGCACCATCGACACGCTGGCGGATCGCGTGTTCGCCTTTCTCGAGTCCAAGCAGCCCGGCGACGTCGACATCTCCGAAGTCGCGGACATCAAGCGCATCATTCGAGAGAGCGAGGCGGTTGCGGGTATCGAAGTGATGGGATTGTCGCGCGACAACGCGCGCTTTCTCAACATGCCGTTCTACCAGACCGGCAAGGTGAAGAAGGATCCCATCGGTCCGGCAGACATCGCCATCGTGCGCGAGCTGCTCGAGCAGTTCAAGCCGGAGATCATCTTCGTCGCGGGCGACCTCTCTGATCCGCACGGCACGCACCGCATGTGCAAGGAGGCGATCGACGGCGCATTGCTCGAGCTATTCGGCCCACATGCTCCTGGTGACACGGCGCGGACACCGGAGCGGAGCGAAGGTGCTTCCCATCAAGCCGCAGGCCAGACGTCCGGGCGGCAGAGCCGGCCGGAAGTCTGGCTCTATCGCGGCGCGTGGCAGGAGTGGAGCGTCACGGAAGCCACGTGGCTCGTGCCGATGTCGCAGGAGGAGCTCCGACTGAAGATCCAGGCGATCTTCAAGCATCAGTCGCAGAAGGACTCGGCGCCGTTTCCCGGGCAGGACGACCGGGAGTTCTGGCAGCGCGTGGACGCGCGCAACAAGGACACCGCGGAGTTCCTGGACCGGCTCGGACTCGCCGAGTACTTCGCCATGGAAGCTTACGTCATTGCCTAGGAGCCGCTCGTGACGCGCTTCACCACGCTCGACGCAATCGTGCTGGTCGCCTACCTGGTCGGCACGACGTCGCTGGGCCTCTACGTCGGCCGCAAGCAGCGCGACGCCAAGGACTACTTCGTCGCCGACGGAGCGATTCCCTGGTGGGCGGTGATGTTCTCGATCGTTGCGAGCGAGACCAGTGCGCTGACGTTCATCAGCATTCCCGGGCTCTCGTACGGCGGTGTTCCGGGCGCAGGCAACCTTGGTTTCCTCCAGGTGGTGGCCGGGTACATCATCGGCCGGTTCGTCGTGGCCGGCGTCCTGCTGCCGCGCTACTTCGCTGGCAACCTGGTCACGGCCTACGCGCTGCTCGAAACGCGGTTCGGGCTCACGACGCGTCGCTTCACATCCATCGTCTTCATGATCACGCGCGCGCTGGCGGACTCGGTGCGCGTGTTCGCCACCGCCATCCCAGTGGCCCTCATCATCGGGCCGTCGATCACGAACAAGGCGCTCGTCATGCCGATGTCCGTCCTCATCCTCGGCCTGTTGACGGTGCTGTACACGTACAAGGGCGGCATGAAGGCGGTCGTGTGGACGGAGCTCCTGCAGGCAGGGATCTACATCAGTGGCGCAATCTCGGCGATCGTCATTCTGGGAATGCTCGTTCCGGGAGGATGGTCGACCATCTGGTCCACGGCGGGGACGGCCGGGAAGACGAAAGCGCTCGACTTCACGTTCACGCTCTCCAATCCGCACACGGTGTGGGCCGGCCTGATTGGGGGCGCGTTCCTCGCCATGGCGTCGCATGGCACCGACCAGCTCATCGTGCAGCGACTGATGTCGTCACGCTCGCTCAAGGACGCGCAGCGCGCGATCATCGGCTCCGGATTCGTGGTGTTCGTCCAGTTCTTCATGTTCCTCACCATCGGACTGGGCCTGTGGGTGTTTTACAGCGGCAAGATCTTTCCGGCAACCGACCAGATTTTTCCGCTGTTCATCCTGGAGCAAATGCCCCCCGGACTGGTGGGTCTCATCGTGGCGGCCATCGTCGCCGCCACCATGAGCACGCACTCCGGCGCCATCAACTCGCTTGCCGGCGCGACGACGCACGACATCTACATGCCCTTGACCAAGCGGACCGCCGACGATCCGCAGACGTTCAAGATGGGTCGCCTGTTCGCCCTGGTGTGGGGCGTGGTGCTCACGCTCGGGGCCCTGCTCTTTCCGCAGGACACCAAGACGCCCGTCGTCGTGGTCGCGCTGGGCATCGCGTCCTTTACGTCGGGCGGGCTGCTCGGCGGATTCTTCCTTGGCATTTTCTGGCGACGCGCCATCCAGCGCGACGCGATCCTCGGCATGTCGATCGCCATCGGGACCATGGCGTTCATTGTGTTCGCGAAGCCGATCTCCGCGGCATATCCACCGCTTGCATCGACACTGGCGCCCTTCGCGACCATCGCGTGGCCCTGGTATGTCCTCATTGGAACTTCCCTGACATTGATCGTGGGCATTCTCTCATCGCTGTTTCATCCCATGCCGCCGCGCCAGCCGGTGACGTCATGACCTTCATCGTGATCGGCGTGGACGGCGGAGGCTCGAAGACGCGCGTCATTGTCGCCGACGAAAAGGGCACCAAGGTGGGTGAGGTCGTCGGGCCCGGCAGCGCCGTGAAACCAGGGCACGCAGAGCATTCGGCCGACGTGATCACCGCGGCGATCAACGATGCGCTGGCCTCGTGCGAGATGATGCACGTCATGCCAAAGGTGCTCTGCGTTGGCGTGGCGGGTGCGGGGAGTGAGCCGGAGCGCCAGGCGCTCTGGCAGGCGCTCGTGGAGCGCGACGTCGCGGAGGAGGTCGTCGTCCATCCGGATTTTTCCATCGCGCTCGACGACGCGTTCGGCGAGGGACCTGGTATCCTCCTCATCAGCGGCACCGGCTCCGCAGCGTTCGGACGTGGGCCCGCCGGCCAGAGCGCGCGGTGTGGCGGCTGGGGTCCGATGTGTGGCGACGAGGGCAGCGGAGCATGGATCGGACGCCGTGCGCTGAGCGTCGTCACCGCCTCGGCAGATGGTCGTGAGCCGGAGAGCGCGCTCGTCGGGGCGGTGCTGACGGCAGCGCAGGTGAACGAGCCGCGCGAGCTCATCGCGTGGGCCTCGCAGGCGACGCCCGCCATCCTGGCGTCACTCGCGCCCGTGGTGTCCAGCGTGGCCGACGCGGGCGACTTGCGCGCCAACGCACTCATCTCGCTTGCCGTGGAGGAGTTGGTGCTGCACGTGCGAACGCTCGCGCGATCACTTTTTGGCGACGAGCGTGCTGCCGTACCCGTGGCGTTCACGGGCGGCAACCTCACCAAGGGCACGACGCTCAGAAAGCGACTCGAGCACCGGCTCAAGAGCGCGGTGCCGGGCACGCAGCTTCACGCGAGCGAAGTAAATCCCGCGCGAGGCGCGGTGCGCGGCGCGCTCAGATACTTGGGAGAGACTGTGGCGTAGCTCCGCTTACTGCCGCGACGGCGTCCGCGCCGGCATTCGTCGCTGGCACGCCTGGGGTGAACTCCCCCTCCCAGCGTGCCATGACACAGGTGGCGAGGCAATTGCCCACCAGGTTCACCATCGTGCGGCCCATGTCCATGAGCTCGTCCACCGCGAGGATCACGGTGATGCCCGAGAGCGGCAGGCCGAAGGCCGTGAGCGTTCCCGAGAGAATAACGAGCGACGCGCGCGGCACGGCGGCCACACCCTTGCTCGTCAGCATCAGCGTCAGCATCATCGCCGCCTGCGTGCCGAGCGTCAGCTCGATCCCCGCCGCTTGAGCGACGAACACCGATGCCAGCGCGAGATACAGCGTGGAGCCGTCGAGGTTGAACGAGTAGCCCGTCGGCATCACGAAGGAGACGATGCGGCGCGGGACGCCGAACGCCTCCATCCGCTGCATGGCGAGCGGAAGCGCCGCATCCGACGAGGTCGTGGAGAAGGCGATGATCGCCGGCTCCCGCACCTGCCGGATAAAAGCGCGGATCGGCACCCGCGCGATGAGCGCAACGGGGAGCAGCGCGATCAGCACGAAGACGATGAGCGCGCCCCACAGGGTGCCGACGAGCTTCATGAGCGGCAGCAGCACCGTGAGCCCGCTGTGCGACACTGTGACCGCGAGCGCGGCGCCGACCGCAATCGGCACGTACCGCATGATGATGCCGACGACCTTGAACATCGTCTCGGCGAGCCCTTCGCAGAAGCCGAGAATCGCCTGCTTCGGCGCACCCTTCACCTGCGTCAGTCCGATGGCAAAGAGGATGGAGAAGAAGACGATCTGCAGGACGTTGTTCGTCGCCATCGCGTCGAAGAAGCTCGTCGGGACGATGTTGCGCACGTGGTCGGCGAACCCCATCGGCACGGCGAGCTTCGGTGCGCCGCCGGAGCTTTCCGCCGCCCGCAGAGCCGCTTCGAGCTGCGGGCTGTCGCCAGGCCGAACCACATTGACCGCGACCAGACCGACGACCAAGGCGATAGTCGTGACGATCTCGAAGTAGAGCAGCGAGCGGAACGCGAGCCGTCCGACCTTCTTGAGGTCGTCGCCGTGGCCGGCGATTCCCATGACCAGCGTGGAGAAGAGGATCGGTCCGATGATCATCTTGATCCCACGCACGAACAGGTCGGACAGCAGCTTCAAGTCGCTCGCCGCGAAGTTCCGGTGCGCCGCGCGCTCCGAATCGGGAAAGAAGAAGCCCATCAGGACACCGACAACCATCCCGACGAAGATCCAGTGCGTGAGCGTGAGCCGGCGGATGAACTTGAGCATCAAGCGGTCATGAGTCGGCGGTCGTTCGTGCGGCGCCGGCGGCGCGGCGCAACGTCGAGTTTCGGAAACCGTACGTGAAGTAGAGCACCATGCCAATCGCCAGCCACCAGCCGAACCGCACCCACGCGTGCGCGGGCAGACCCTTCATCACGAACACGCACGCCGCTGCACCACCGAGGCAGACCGGCCACACGAAGGGCACGCGAAATGGACGAGGGCGATCGGGCTCCGTGTAGCGCAGCACCAACACGCCAATGCACACCAGTGCAAAGGCGAACAGGGTGCCGATGTTCGTGAGATCGTATGTCTCGCCGGCATCGCCGATCAGCGACCACCCGGCCACGACGAGGCCCGTGATGATCGTGGTGGTGTGCGGTACGCGCGTGACGGGATGCACGCGGGCGGCCCACTTCGGCAGCAGGCCGTCGCGCGCCATGGAGTAGAAGATGCGCGGCTGCCCGTACTGGAACACGAGCAGCACTGCCGTCATCGAGAACACGGCGCCGAGCGCGACGAGCCACGCGGCGCCCTGCATGCCAGTCGACTGCAGCGCGTAGGCGAGCGGATCCGCGTGGAGGCTGGGGTCGAGCTCCTTGTAATTCACCATGCCGGTCAGTACGAACCCCACCAGCACGTAGATCACAGTACAGATGCCGAGCCCACCCAGGATACCGATCGGCAGGTTACGCTGCGGATTTTTTGTTTCTTCAGCCGCCGTCGAGATCGCGTCGAATCCGATGTATGCGAAGAACACGATTGCTGCGCCGTGGTGAATGCCGGTGAATCCATTCGGCGCGAACGGCGTGTAGTTGGCCGGGTTGATCTTCGTCAGTCCGGCAGCAATGAACAACCCAAGCGCGAGCAACTTGACGATCACCATGATGGTGTTCGCCCGCGAGCTCTCCCGAGCGCCGCGGAGCAGGACCAGGGTGACCAGCAGCACGATCGCCGCGGCCGGCACGTTCATCAGGATCGGAATACCGGCGACGTGCGGTGCACTCTCGAGCAGCCCGTGCACACCCGGATCCGAACTGAGGAGCGCCGTCCGGTATCCCGTCGTGAGCCACACCGGCAGTTGAAGCAGCCCGCCCGTGAGTGTCTTGAAATAGTCTGCCCACGAGATGGCGACGGCCACGTTGCCGACCGCGTATTCGAGGATCAGGTCCCAGCCGATGATCCACGCCACGAACTCGCCCAGCGTGGCGTACGTGTACGCGTACGCGCTGCCGGCCTGCGGAATCATGGCGGCCAACTCGGCGTAGCAGAGGGCCGCGAGGGCACACACTCCGCCAAGCAGCAGGAACGAGAACACCAGCGCGGGGCCTGCCCCGCTGCGGACCACGTTCCCCGCAGCGTCAGTGGAGCCGGCCGCCGCGGTCCCGATGGCCCCGAAAATACCGGCACCGATCACCGCCCCGATGGCGAGCATGACCAGATCGCCTGCGCCGAGTACGCGCTTCAGGCCATCGGGATCATCTTCGATTACCGCGATGGGCTTTCGTGCGAAGAGCGAGTTCATCCCCGTTGGGTGAGAGGCGGCCTAGATGAACAGCGGCGCGAGTACGAGCGTGATGGTGGCCAGCAGCTTGATGAGCACGTGCAGCGACGGGCCGGCCGTGTCCTTGAACGGATCGCCGACGGTGTCACCCACAACCGCCGCCTTGTGGGCGTCGGATCGCTTGCCGCCGTAGGCACCCGTTTCGATGTACTTCTTGGCGTTGTCCCAGGCGCCGCCGCCGTTGTTCAGGAAGCCTGCCATGAGAATGCCGGTGATGGTCGCGACCATCAGCATTGCCGCGACCGACTCGGCACCCATGAACTCACCGGGCCCGCCGAAGCGCTTGAACAGCACGCCGACAACGATCGGGAACAGCACCACGAGCGCACCGGGAAGGATCATCGCCTTGAGCGCGCCCACCGTGACGATGTCGACGCACGCGGCGTAGTCCGGCTCTTCCGTGCCCAGCATGATGCCCGGGCGTTCCTTGAACTGGCGGCGCACTTCGGTGATCACCGACGACGCTGCCTTGCGCACCGCCGTCATCGCAAGCGACGAGAACCAGAAGACGAGCATCGCGCCGAGCAGGCCGGCCACGAACACGACCGGCTTGGAGAGGTCGACGTGCAGCGTCTGCCCAGTGAGGTTGCGCACTTCGTCGAGGTACGCGGAGAACAGCAGGAACGCGGCGAGTGCCGCGGATCCGATGGCGTAGCCCTTCGTCAATGCCTTGGTCGTGTTGCCCACGGAGTCGAGCCGATCAGTCTTCTCGCGCACCGACTCAGGCTGCTTGGACATCTCGACGATTCCACCGGCATTGTCCGTGATCGGGCCGAATACGTCCATGGCCAGGATATAGCCGCACGTTCCGAGCATGCCCATCGTGGCCACGGCGGTGCCGAACAGGCCTCCGATGGCAACACCTGCATCGTTCACCAGCCCGCTCGACTGCCCAAGCGAGTAGCTCGAGATGATCGCGATGCCAATCGTGATCACCGGCAGGACGGTCGACTCCATACCCACCGCGAGTCCGGCGATGATGTTCGTGGCGGGGCCGGTCTGACTCGCTTCGGCAATGCTGAGCACCGGGCGATAGCGGTACTCGGTGTAGTACTGCGTGATGAAGACGAACAGGATCGAGGTGACGATGCCGATGACGCCGCAGATGAAGAAGTGCCACCACGCATCCGGCGCGTCGGCCACGCGGAGCAGCGTCCGGCTGGCGAAAAAAAACATCACCGTGACGAGCGCCGCGGTGACGTAGTAGCCAAAGTTGAGCGCCTTCATCGGGTCGGCGTCTTCCTTCGTCTTCACGACCATCACGCCGACGATCGAGCAGAGCAGTCCGAGCGCCATGATGACGAGCGGAAACAGGATGCCGTTGATGCCGAAGGACTTGTAGAGCAGCACGCCCAGGATCATCGCGCCGATGTTCTCGGCGGCCGTGCTCTCGAACAGGTCAGCGCCGCGGCCCGCGCAGTCACCCACGTTGTCGCCAACGAGGTCGGCGATCACCGCAGGATTGCGCGGGTCGTCTTCGGGAATGCCTGCTTCCACCTTGCCGACGAGATCCGCGCCGACGTCAGCGGCCTTCGTATAGATGCCGCCGCCGAGCTGCGCGAACAGCGCCACGAACGATGCGCCGAAGCCGTATCCCACGATGAGGAAGGGGATGTGCTTGGCCCATTCGTCCGAGCCGATGCCCGCGGGCGCCATGGCGGACAGCGCGGCGAACAAGCCACCGACGCCGAGCAAGCTCATGGCCACGGTGAAGATGCCCGAAACGGCGCCTCCACGAAGCGCCGTTTGCAAGGCATCGTTGAGCGAGGTCATCGCTGCGGCGGCCACGCGGATGTTCGTGCGAATGGAAACCCACATGCCGACGTAGCCCGCAACGCCCGAGCTCAACGCGCCGAGGAGGAACGACCCCGTCACGTACATCGCGAAGGTCTTCGCATCCTGGACGGGGTCGTTGGGCGTCGTGTGCCGGAAGAACCCATATCCAATGCCGAGCAGGGCGGCGACCAGGATCGACATCATCCCGATGGTCTTGTACTGGCGGGCGAGGTAGGCCTCGGCGCCCTGCTGGATGGCGTTGGAAATCTTCTGCATCTCCGGGGTGCCGCGGCTGCGGGACAACACCCAGCGGGCAAGGAAGACTGCGAAGGCAAGCGCAATGAAACTGGCGCCGATGACGACGTATAACAGTGAGGACTGCGTTGGCGTCATGTTGCGTGGAATGTGGAAATGCGTACAAAGGACGCCGCGTCGATGACGACATCGGCGCGGCGCGAGCGCTTGGGGGACAATCCGCAAAATGTAGGGAGGGGCCGTGATGGCCGCTAGGCCGAATGCGGCGATACGTGCGCGTGCGCGAAAACGCGCTCGCTAGCCGCTAAAACTCGTAGCCGACCTGTGCTTTCATGCGGAGTGGCGAGCCATCGGGGCGAGTGCCTGGGCGAAAGCGCATGGAGCGCAGGACACTGGCGATACGACGGTTGTAATCGCCGTCACGTGTCTCGGAGAACTTGAAGTCGAGGACGCGGCCCGTGGAGTCCACGTCGAACTCGGCAATGAAGCGGAAGCCGCGGACACTGGCCGGCGGCGGGAGCGGCGGCAGGAAGAATTCGATGGGTTGCGGCGGATAGTTCGCTTGTACGCCTCCGCCTGTCCCGGGGCCGACTCCGCTGCCGCGCCCGGTCCCGATGCCGGAGCCCACTCCACCACCGCTGCCTGGGCCATTCCCTGTCGTGCCGTCGCGACCGGTGCCCGGTCCTGTTCCGATTGATGCGATTGTCGTCACCGGCGCAGTAACTGCTGCCTGCTCGGGCGGCTTGATATCAGGTTGCGCCGGTGGTGTAATCTGCGGCTTGGGTGGCTCGAGCTTGGGAATGACTGGAGTGGGTATTGGCGGAAGCGTGGTGGGCGTGGGAACCTGCTGCGGCGTCACCTTGACGAAGCGCAGCGTCTCCTGTGGTCCCCTGACGCCGCCGCGGCCGCCACCACCTCCGCCAGCGGGCCCTGGCCCGCCGGCGCCCTGCTCGATTCGCTCGATGATCGTGGGAGCGAATACGAACGGCAAACCCAGCAAGGCGATGATGGCAGCATGAATCAACACGGAGACCACGATGCCCGCGCGGCCCTCCTTGCGGCGGGGAATTCCGATGGGCACGCGGTACGCTGGCCGCGCGTCCTGGAAGTCCTCAGTTGATTCGTTGCCGTGGGTCATTTGCACTGGGCGAGAAGGCGGGGAACAGTTCCAACGTTATACGGCGGACGACCCCAAAAGGGTTCGTCCGCCGTATGTCCTGTCGAGCGGGACGATACCGTCCGAGTGCCCCTATGGCGTGGACCCCGGTGTGTCCTTGGGCGGAACGCCGATGACCTTTACGCCGGCACCGCGAGCGATGTCCATGGCGTGCACCACGCGCTCGTACTTCACCGTCGGCTCGCCCTTCACGAAGATGATCTTTTCCGGACGCGGCTCGTAGATCCCCTTGAGGTACGTGGCCAACTCGGCGTCGCTCACCTTCAGCGAGTTGACCATGTAGCCGGTTGCGCCCACTTCGAGCACGATCTGATTCGACTGCGCACCAGGTGGTGCGAGCGAAGGAGTGGGATCCGGAAGCTGCACGTCCACCGTCTTCCGCATGGTCGGCAGCGCCGCCATGAAGATGATGAGGAGCACGAGCAGGACGTCGATCATCGGGGTGACGTTGATTTCGTTCGTCAGCCCCCCGCTACCGCCAGATGAGAACGACATTAGGGTGTTCCTCCCGGCGGTGGCGGTGCCTTGGTGTCGCCAACGACTGTCGACACCGTGCCGCTCTTCTGGTCACTGATGAGTCCCAGCACGCGCACGCCGTTCTTGGCCGCCATGTCCGTTGCGTCCACGACCTTTGAGTACAGCAGGTCCTTGTCCGCCTTCAGGTACATGACCTTGTCGACCGTACGGATCTCGTAGATCCGCTTGATCTCGGCCTCGATGGCCTCCTTGGAGATGGGCACCTTGTTCAGATAGTAGGCCCCGTCGCGGTCGATACCGAGGACCTGATCGTTCTCGGCATCTTCTGGATGGTCCTTGAGGTTCTGCCCCTGTGGCGGAACCGCGTTGAACCCGGCAAGCAGTGCCGGCGTCACCACCATGAAGATGATGAGCAGCACGAGCATGACGTCGATCATCGGTGTGACGTTCGGCTCAGCCTTGATGCTGTTGCTATCGCCACCTGTGGCCATCGACATTGCGACTACCTCCTCAATGGGATGACGGTGATCAGGTAAGCGGAGAGTTGCTGCCCGACGACGCGTTGAACTCGCGGGTGAAGCGCGAGCGGCCGAACTCGCCCGACACGCCCTTGATGAGGTAGTCGATCATTTCCTTCGAGACGTACGTCATCTCGACGGTGAGGTTATCGATCTTCGTCTGGAAGTAGTTGTACGCCCACACGGCCGGAATGGCGACGAGCAGTCCAAGCGCCGTGGTGGCCAGTGCCTCGGAGATACCACCGCCGATGGCGGCAAGACCGCCGGAACCGGACTTCGACATGCCCTGGAAGGCGTTGATGATGCCGATGGTGGTGCCGAGCAGACCGACGAACGGCGCCGTGGCGCCCACCGTGGCCAGCACGGCGAGGCCGCGCTTCAGGTTGGTGATCTCGAGCAGCATGTTGCGCTCGACCGCACGCTCAGCGGAGTTGATGTCGGAGACCGTGACCGACCCATCCTGGATGAGCGGCTTCACTTCGCTCAGGGCGCCGCCGAGGACGAGCGCGACATGCGACTTCTTGTAGCTCTCCGCGAGCTTGATGGCTTCCGTGAGGTTGTCTTCCTCGAGGAACTGCGAGAACTCAGGCGCGAACTTGATGGTTTCCTTCTGCGCCTTCCGGAGGTTCCACCACTTGGACACCATGACGGTGAGCGAATACACCGACATGATCAGCATCGTGAAAACGATGCCGCGGGCAAAGGTGCCCATCACGTGCCACATTTCCATCAGCGAGAGATCCATTCTATTTCTCCGGAGAGGTTATTCGCTCTTGGCGAGCGAGAAGGTGAACGGTTGCTGGACGAGCTGCTTGACCTTCTTGCCGCCGACTTCCGCCGGATAGAAGCGCATGTTCGGCAGCGCATTCTTGACGGCCTGCGTGAAGAGCGCGTGGCTGGACTTGAGCTCCTTGAAGCTGCCTGCCTCGTAGCGCCCGTCTGCATCGACGACGAACTGCGCGAGCACCTCTCCCTCGACGTTGGCCGAGCGAAGCATGTCAGGGTACCGGAGATTCCCCGTGCCCGGGATCTGCTGCACCTGCTTCTCGACCTGGAACTCGAAGTACGGCTGATCCGTGTTGACCGGACCCGTGCCGCCAACAACGCCCTTTGCGACGCCGCCCTGCACGCCCTTGCCCGAGAAATCCGCCTCGTCCGTGACCTTCTTGGAGAGGTCGATGTCCGGCAGCACGTCCGGCACCTTGATCGGGGCCGTGAGCACCTGGAAGCCCTTCGGCGGAGGAGGCGCGACGACAACCTCCTTCGGCAACGGCTTCGGCTCTTCCTTCGGCGGTGGCGGCTCCTTCTTCTTCACCTCGACGAACTCGACCTTCTCCGCCTTCGGCTTCTCGAACTGCTCCTTCGCTTGCAGCGTGCCGTAGACCGCGGCGGTTCCGAGGAGCGCATGCAACAGCCCGCTCAGGATGAGCCCACCGGTCGTGCGCTGCTTCTTCGGCTTGGATTCCAGCAGATTGTTGAACATGTCCGCGTAGACCTACCCTTGGCTGAGAGACGGGACACCCCACGTACCCGATGCAAACTATCGCTGGCCGAGAGGAGCGGAACCATGCATGGATTAAGATTCCGTGAAGACGACGTTACTTGCTGATTTCGCCTGACGTGGGCTTGAGGAACGCGAGCATCGGCAACACGACAGTGAACACCGATCCGCGGCCAAGCCGCGACTGCGCCGTGACCCGTCCGCCGTGCGCATGTGCGATCCATTGACTGATCGAGAGGCCGAGCCCGAAGCCGCTTCGCTCGCCGCCGCGCGACCGGGCGCGGTCCGCGCGCCAGAAGCGGTCGAAGACGTGAGGGAGGTCTGCGGCGGAGATGCCGATGCCAGTGTCGCGCACGGTGAAGGCGACCTCGTCTCCAACGCGGCGGCTCAACGAGAGCTCCACCTTGCCACCGCGCGACGTGTACTTGATCGCGTTCGTGATGAGGTTGAGAAAGAGCTGCCGCAGGCGGCGCGCGTCGCCGTCCACCATTGCCTCCTCGAGCACGCTCATGGTCACGGTCTGCCCCGCATGCTCGCCCAGGATCACCGCGGTCTCATAGACGTCGCGGACGAGCGGACCCAGCGCAACGGGCTCGCGATAGAGGTCAAATCGGCCCTCATCTGCCTTGGCGAGCGTGAGCAGGCTGTCCACGAGATCGGCCATGCGCGTCGACTCCTGGAGCGCTTCCTCCAGCGCCTGCATGGCCTCGCTGCCCACCGCGTTCGGATGCATCGCACGCTCGACGTCGGCGCGTAGCACAGTCAACGGCGTCTTCAATTCATGCGACGCGTCCGCCGTGAAGCGACGCAACGCACCAAACGAATTCTCGAGCCGTCCAATCATCGCGTTGAGCGTGGCGCCAAGTCGAGAGAGCTCGTCGTTGCCGAGGTCGGACGGAAGGCGGCGATGGAGCGAACGTCCGTCGGTGATGGCTTCCACCTCGTTGATCAGCCGATCGATCGGTTCCACCGCGCCCCCGGCAATCGCGTACGACACGCCGACCGACGCGATGATGATGAGGGGCAGCACGAGCAGCATGGTGCCCACCAACGTGCTTGGCGACAGCTCGACGATGGTCGTTGGCGCACCAGCGACAATGCGCGTGATACTCGGCCCGAGCGCGCTGTCCTCGCGCGCGGCCATGAGGAGACCTCCACCGAACAGGCGGTCATCGATGGCGATGACCGCACCCTCCCCACGAGGCACGAGGCGAGACGCCTCCTGCTCGATCCGGACGCGGTCGCCCTCCGGCATCTGGCGGATGCCCACCGAACTGTAGATCAGGCTATCGCCGCGGCCGTAGACGATGTAGTAGCCAGGAATACGATCGAGCCGGACGAGCATGTCCACCGTGGCGAACGCGCACTCGACCTCGGGGTGGTCGCCGCACTGGCGCTCCTCCGTGAGCGCCAGCCCGCCGCGCACCATTTCGCGGAGGAACTCGCTGGTGCGATCAGCCTGCGCAACCGCCACGGCACTGAGCTGCTGGAGCTGCGCGCCGCGCGCGTTGTGCGCGACGAGGAGCGCGCCCGAGAACACAATCACATTCCCCACGAGCGCGAAGCCGTAGGCAACCGTGAGCCGCGCGCGCAGCGTGGCCATGGCGCTCGCCTATTCCTTCAACACGTAGCCGACGCCGCGAACCGTGGTGATCAGCTTCCGGTCGTGTTTCGCGTCGATCTTCTTGCGCAGGTGGTTGATCACCACGTCCACGATGTTCGTACCCGGGTCGAAATGATAGCCCCACGCATACTCAGTGATGAGCGTGCGGCTCATCACCCGGCCAGCATGGCGGGCGAGGTACTCCAGGACGGTGTACTCCTTGGGAGTGAGCTCGATCAGCTCACCACTCCGGCGCACCTCGCGCGTCGACTGATCAATGACCAGGTCGCCCACCGTGATCGTCTGCGACGCGAGTGAACGCGGACGCCGCGCCAGCGCCTCGACCCGCGCGAGCAGCTCCTCGAACGCGAACGGCTTGGTCACGTAGTCGTCCGCGCCTGCGCGCAGCGTCGCGACCTTCGCGTCCACCGCATCCTGCGCCGTGAGCACAAGGACGGGTCGCTCGAAGCCCTTGGCACGCAGCGACTGGAGCACGTCCAGCCCATTCTTGCCGGGCAGCCGCATGTCCAGCACGATGAGATCATAGGCCTCCGACCCAGCGCGGCGCTCGCCCTCTTCGCCATCGGTGGCCAGGTCGACTGCCCACCGATGTTCCTCGAGCCCGCGCTTCACGTACTGTCCGACGGTCGGGTCGTCTTCGATCACGAGTATCCGCATCCTACTCCGCGCCGCCGGGCCGAGTGAAGCCGTACTCGCGAATCTTGCGGTACAGCGTCTTGGAGCTGATGCCGAGCGCACTGGCCGCGCGTCCCTGGTGCCAGTTGGTGTTGTGCAGCACGGACTCGATGTGCCGCCGCTCGAGCTCGGCCAATGAAACGGCAGGCGACGAGATGGGCGTCGCGCCGCGGCCCGGCAGCTCGAGCGGCAGGTCGCTGGCGCGAATCTGCGGACCGTGTGCCAGCAGCACCACGCGTTCGATGACGTTCTTGAGCTCGCGCACATTGCCGGGCCACGGGTATCGCGTGAGCACCTCGAGCGCGTCGGCGGCCAGCGACGGCGGATGCGCCTTACCGTACTGCCGCAGGAACTGGCGCGCGATGAGCGGGATGTCCACCGCTCGCTCGCGCAGCGGCGGCAGCTTGATCTCGATGGTATTGATGCGGTACAGCAGGTCGTCGCGGAACAGGCCTTCGCCCGCGCGGTGCGCGAGATCGCGGTTGGATGCCGCGAGGATGCGCACGTCCACCTCGACCTTCTGCGTGCCACCCACGCGGTAGAAGCTGCGCTGGTCCAGGGCGCGGAGCAGCTTGCTCTGGAGCTTGAGCGACAACTCGCTGATCTCGTCGAGGAACATCGTGCCGCCTGCGGCCAGCTCCATGAGACCGAGCTTCCGTTCATCGGCACCGGCGAACGCCCCGCGCTCGTGGCCGAACAGCTCGCTCTCGAGCATGCCTTCACTCAGCGACGCGCAGCTGACGTCCACGAACGGGCCAGCGCGCTTGCTCAGCCGGTGCAGCATGTGCGCGACGAGCTCCTTGCCCGTGCCCGACTCGCCGGAGATGAGCACCGCCGAGTCACTTGGCGCCACGCGCGCGACGACATCGAGCACCGCCTGGAGTGGCGCGTACTGCGTTGCGATCTCGGTGGAACCACCGGCACGTTCGAGTTGCGATTGCAGCAACACGTTCTCGCGCGCAAGCCGGCGCTTCTCCCACGCGCGGCGGACCAATACGTCGATCTCGGCCATGCGATACGGCTTGGCCATGTAGTCGTACGCGCCGAGCTTCATCGCGCTGATTGCCGTCTCGATGGTCCCGTTGCCGGTGATGATGATGACTTCCGGCGGATCGGCATCAGCGCGCACCTGCTTGAGCACCTCGAGGCCATCGAGCTCCGGCATGACGATGTCGAGGAGCGCGACATCGAACGACTCGGCACGCAGGGCCTCCAATGCCGCACGGCCATCCGTCACCGTCGTCACGACGTAGCCGCGACCACCGAGGAAATTGGACAGGATCTGTCCGAGGTGCACCTCATCCTCGGCGATCAACACCTTGATCTTCGTCTCAATCACGTCGGGTCCTCGGTCTCGTCGGCTCGCGGCAGGATGATGCGGAACACACTTCCCTCGCCCGGTGCGCTGTCCACCTCGATGCGCCCATTGTGCTCGGCGACGATGGCGTAGCAGATCGACAGCCCGAGTCCCGTGCCGCGTCCCGGCGGCTTGGTCGTGAAGAACGGCTCGAAGATCTTGGGCAGGTCGGCGCGTCGGATGCCCTCACCCTGATCGATGATCTCGGCGACGACCGACTCCGCGTTGTCGCCCCAGCGGGTGCGCAGCGTGACGGTGCCACGGTCCTGCATCGCGTCCATCGCATTGATCAGCAGGGACATGAACACCTGCATCAACTGCTCCGCGTTGGCGCGCACGACCGCACTCAGCGTGCGATCCAGCTCCACCTGCACCGCCAGCTTCTTGAAGCGCGTGTGATGCTTGAGGACGAAGAGCGTGCGCTCGATGGCGTCGTTGACGTTGACGAGAATCTTGTCGCCCGCCTTCGGGCGACTGAAGTCGAGCAGGGAGTCCACGATGCCCTTGCAGCGCTGGACCTCACTCTGGATGAGGCGCAGGCCGTCGAGGATATCGAGCGGCGCCCCCTCATGCGACAACTCGAGACCCTCGGCGCATGCCGCGATGGTGGCCAGTGGGTTGTTGATCTCATGCATGACGCCCGCGGCCAGCGTCCCGATGGCCGCGAGCTTCTCCGCCTGGGCGAAGCGATCGTTGGCACCACGCCACTCCGTGACGTCTTCGCCCACCGTGATGACGTGCGTCACGGGGCCGTCATCCAGCCGCATGGGAATCTTGGAGATACGGTACGTGCGCAAGTCGCCCGTCACCATCGATTCCATCTGGAAGATCTGGAGCCGGCCAGTGGCGAAGACTTCGTCGAACTCGCGCCGCAGCACGCCTGCGGGTTGCCGATGCAGGATCTCGAAGATCGTGCGCCCGATGGCCTCCTCACGCGAGACGCCTTGCATGCCGGTTTCCCGCTTCCGGTTCCACACCGAGATGCGATAGTCTCGGTCGATGACGTACAGCCCGACGGGCAGCGAGTCGATGATACGCTCGGTGACACGGCGCTCACGGTCGATCTGTCGAGTGCGCTCAATGACCTCGCTTTCCAAGCGCTGCGCGTGCGCCGCTTGCCGGAGCACGGGCGCGAGGATGTCGGCGATGGTCGCGAGGAAGCTGCGCTCGTCCGGCGTGAGCACCCTGGTCGGCATGAGCACCAGCGCGCCGAGCGAGTTGTGCGCCGCATCGAGCCGGACGACGACGAGCCCCGACGCCGATGAGGTGCGACTCGTGAGGAGGGCGCGTACCTGGGCGGCGCTGGGCGCCGCGCCGCCAACGCGTGCCTCGCAGCGCAGCTCGCCCTCGCCGCCGAGCCAGAGCGAAACGTTGGCTGCGCCAATCGTGTCGGCGACACGCTCCAGCACGCCAGGGAGCACCTCGCCAGGCGCCTCGCCCGTGGCAAGCGCCGCAGCAATCTGCGCAACCGCATGCAGCAGTGACGGATCCACGCGACGCACGTCGGCGTCGCTTTCTGCGGAAGGGGTCAGCGTCTCATGGGAGCGAATCGGTGTCGTCGCCAGTGGAATGCTCGGGAAGAGGAGAGTGGCGACAAGATAGGACGAAATGCCCGACGGGACAAGATGACCGACGTACCAATCTTTTGGAGGCGTGCGTCGTCAAACTTGAGCAGTCCCAATTTTCGTCCGGCATTACACCCGAATTCCCGTCAATCCAGCTTCCGAATTTGCTCGAGCAGTTCCGCGTTCGAGCGCTTGTGGCCTGGCTTCTCTTCGACGTGCTCCCAACGGATGACGCCAGAGCGATCGATCAGGAAATACGCGCGGTTGGAGTAGAAGCGCTCCTCGATGAGGACACCGTACTTGATCGACACGTCGCGCCTGAAGTCCGACAGGAAGTCGGATTGCATGGCGTACTTGGACTTGAACTCCCTGAGGGTCGCCGTGGAATCGACACTGAGGGGAATGACGACCGTGTCGTGCGTCGCGAACTGGTCCCAGTCGTCGCGCATGTCGCACAGCTCCTGCGTGCAGGTGCTGGTGAACGCGAGGGGAAAGAACGCGAGGAGCACGTTCCTGCCGCGAAGCGAGGAGAGCGTCACGGCGCTGCCATCCGTGGACGCCAGGGTAAAATCCGGCGCCAGCTGGCCGATCTGCGGTACGGAATTGGACATGCCGAGATATAGCGACGATCCCGGGCTACTCGAAGCGCGGCGACCGGCGACCGGAGACGGCGCCGCGCTGCCATAAAGCAACTGCGTCGAGCGGAGTAGGGACAAGCAGGTCCCTCGCTCCGCTCGGGACGACAAGCGCATCCGACAGTGGTCAGCCCACTGCGAGTGCGGCGTACGTCGGCGCGGTCACGAGCGCCACGGCACCCAGCAGGCGATACTCGGCGAGGCTGCGGTCGGGAACAACGGGCGTGGCACCCGCTGGCCCCTGCATCGTGCCGGCGACGAGGGCGCTGCGAATTGGCGCCTCGAGGAACTCCCACCCTTCGGTGAGCTCGCCGCCGACATAGATGCGACCCGGATTGAACGCGCTCACGACGAGCGCCAGCCCGCGGCCGATGTGGGTTCCGGTTTCGACGAGGGCATGCACCGCCGCTGCCTCACCGGCGCGCGCGCGGCGCACCACCTCCTGCACGGCGATGGACGATGCCTTTCGCGTGCGCCCAGTGCTCGATGCGCGCAGGTAGCGCTCGATCGTCGCCGAATTGCACGCCATCGCCTCCCAGCAGCCACGGCGGCCGCACACGCACTCGGGCCCCGAGGAGTCGAGGGACACGTGCCCGAACTCACCGGCCGTGTGGGTCTCGCCGCGCAGCATCTCGCCGTTCACCACCAGGCCGACGCCGATGCCTTCCGACACACTGACGTAGGCAAAGCTGTTGACCGAGCGGGTGGCCTCGGGCTCGAGCCAGAGCCGCGCCATCGCGCACGCGATGGGCGCGCTCTCGATGAACACCTTCATCCCGATCCGCGCCGACACTGCGGCGCGGAGATCCACGTCGCGCCATCCGAGGCGCGGGGCGTAGATCAACTTGCCCGTCTTGCGATCCACCATGCCGGGGAGGACGATGCCGATGCCCTGGCAGCCCTCGCTGCCATTGGGCGCGTGGATGCGCAGCAGGCGCGTGACTTCATTGGCGAGTCGTTCGGCGAGGAGGTTCGGGGATGCCGGGGTGTCGAATGTCTCGAGGGCGAGCATGCGGCCGCTCACGTCGCTGAGGGCAATGGACGAGCGGCCGAAGCGCACGTCCACGGCGACGACGAGGCGGCCGCGCGTGCGCACGCAGAGCATAGTGGGGCGGCGGCCGCGAGCCGTGGTGGCCGTTCCCTTCTCGAACACGACGCCGCTCTCGATCAGCTCGCGGACGAGGGGAGTAAGCGTGCCGCGACGCACCTTCATCTGTCGCGCGAGATCTGCTCGAGACACCGGCTGGTACTCACGGATGAGATTGAGCACGATCCGGCGGTTCACATCTCTCGGCGTCGAGCGTGTTGCCAGTCGAAAGTTGCGAGTGTTGATCTTGCGCATATCTCCCTTGTCTCCAGTTGCGAACGTTGTACGGGCGGAACCACAAAAAACGAACGGCCCCTCATGGACTGGAGGGGCCGCGCCGAGTGTTATCTCGTGTCCACTGCGTTCCTACGCAGATGACGGCGCGGCGACTCTCCACTGGAGGAGGGCCGAGGACGTCTTGCGCTGGCGCTGGGTGCGACGAACGAGGAACACGGGTGATTGTCGTGAGGAATGACTGGCGACTTCTACGCCATCAGTGTGTGCTTAATTCGCCGCGGGGTCAATATGCGTTGCGATAGAGTTACTGCATTGAGTCCATGCGTTTTCGTTATGGATACGATGGGCACCGCGCAAACGAAGAAGCAGGTCTCATCTGAGACCTGCCTCTCGTGAGAGCGGGGATTCTCCCTCACGG
>JANOIJ010000326.1:0-1857 GCA_031407575.1 Gemmatimonadaceae bacterium
CAACGCCTGGCCCTCAAGAACCTGCCGCTTAACCCGGCGACGTACAACGCCCTGTACGACCTGGCGACGCAGATCATCGATCCGGTTGTCGACTACTTCGGCAGCATTCGATTGAGCTACGGCTTTTGCTCAGCGGAGCTCGGCCGGCACATCACGAAGCGGGTGGCACCGAAGTTGGATCAGCATGCGGCGCACGAAGTGACCCGGGGCAGTAAGTTGATTTGCGACCGTGGCGGTGCAGCGTGCGACTTCTATGTCGAAGATGAAGACATGCAAGAAGTCGCTGACTGGGTCATCGCCAACACCCCATTTGACCGCCTGTATTTCTACGGCGGCGATCGCCCGATCCACGTCAGCTACTCCGCTGCAGGCAACCGTCAGGCCGTCCGCATGGCGACGACAAAAACCGGGCAGCTGGTTCCGCGCCGATGGGATGCCCGGCCGACCGGCGTTTCCTCCGTGGCGCCGATGACGCCAGCGGCCTCGCAGCCACCGGAGTGCACAGCCGGTAACGAACGCGACGATTTCGGGCTAAAGTAGACGAACACGATGGGGGTTGACAAACATACGTTTGCATATAAAACTGCAAACGTATGCAGACTCCAAACTCGGCCTCGCACGGCAATTTCTCGTACGTCTTCCCGGCGATCCGGGGCGTGCAGGCAGGGCGTGAGTTCTACGTCTCGATGTGCCCGCTGCGGCTGCTACCAAAGCTCTTCCAATTCGACGACGAGGAACTCCTACCTGAGTTGCGTGCGCAGCGCACCTTGAACAAGGGGCGCGTGCCCGAGATCGCACGCTACATCGTCGACAACAAGTCGAGCTACACATTCTCGGCCATCACCGCCTCCATCGACGGCGAAATTGACTTCCAGCCGATCAGCGAAGCGAGCGCGGCGGCATTCCGCATGGGCACGCTGACGGTTTCGATGGACGCCAGGTTTATCGTCAACGACGGGCAGCATCGGCGCGCCGCGATTGAGGCGGCGCTTACAACCTCGCCAGACCTCGGCGACGAGACGATTGCCGTCGTCTTCTTCGCGGACCGGGGTTTGCACCGGTGCCAGCAGATGTTTGCCGACCTAAACCGGCACGCTGTGAAACCGTCCGCGTCGCTCGGCATCCTCTATGACCACCGCAATGCCGCGGCCAAGGTCGCCAAACATCTCAGCTTGACCTCCCCGGTGTTCAAGAACCTGATCGAAACGGAGCGATCAACCCTGTCCGCTCGGTCCAGGAAGCTGTTCACTCTGAGCGCCCTGCACTTCGCGACGCTGGAACTGCTGCCCGAGAAGGAACTTGAAGACTTTCCCAAGGCGTCGCAGCGCTGCCAGGAATTCTGGGAGAGCGTTGGGGCCCAGATCCCGGAGTGGATCTACGTACGCGAAGCAAAGATGACCGCTGGCGAGGTTCGCCGGGATTTCATTCATTGCCATGCCATCGTGCTACAGGCACTCGGACGCGCCGGCCGCGCCCTCTACGGTGCCCACCCCCAAGACGTGCGCAAGCGACTGCAGCGTCTGCGCCAGATCGACTGGTCGCGCAGCAATGCCCAGGTGTGGGAGGGCAGATCCATGCTCGGCGGCGCGATGGCGAAGTCGGGACAGAACGTCACGCTCACCTGCAACGAAATCAAGCGCGTCCTCGGCTTGAAACTATCGCCCGAAGAACAAGGCGCGGAGTCGACGCACATGTCGGTGCGCCAGGCTCCCGCCAAACCCATCAAGAAGTAATGCCATGCCAACCTCACCCGAACTCATCATCAAAGAGATTCAGGAGCTGTATCTCTCCGATTCTCTGCCCTGGATCATCGGCTACAGCAACTCCTTTGACTGCTGCAGCGGCGACGCGATCGAC
>JANOIJ010000365.1:0-57781 GCA_031407575.1 Gemmatimonadaceae bacterium
GCCGCACTGCCACTGCGAGGTGGTAATCGGCGTATATCAGCAGGATCAACCGTCGATGCTGCCTCGGGCCCACGTCGTCCCACGCCTCACTCGCAACACACCTTGTAAACCGAATCCCTTGACACCAGCCCAGTCATATCAGTCATATCAACGCCCAAGTTCTGCTGCAAGGCGATCAATAGAAGAACGCGCGGAGCGCGTTCCATCAATCGCCGCCTTGACGGCAGCAACGCACGTTGGATTTGCGGCTTGGCGGCTATGACTCCGCCTTTCGCTCAGGCGTGTGACTACGGAGAGCTTCGAGGTGCTGTTGCCGGGTTAACATGTGCTCGACAGCTATTTGCTCGTAGTTCGGTGTATTCGCCTTCTCCGCATCAGTCTCATTCAGCTTGGCCAACGTCGCGAGCTCGGGCAGTACCTCTTGCCCGCGCGCCAGCGTCGCATCCAGCCCCGTGTTGAATACATCGATAATGCGGAGGACCATCGTTTCGGCATCACGCGCGCTCGAGCTTGCAATCTTGGCTGATTTGAACTCCGTGAGTGCAACTGCGAACGATGCGACATTTCGATTGGTGGCATCGTATTGTCCGTAGAGCAGCACAATCTTTCGAATCAATCGAGAAGGCAGTTCGCTCACGAGATCGGAAGCGGCATCCCACGCGATTGTTGACATCTTGAAGTCGGACGGCACGCCTCTGGGATTCAGTTGTCGCGCATGGGCCTGAAGTAGGAGCAATTCGGTGTTCATCGCGACTTCCGCCATGAGAAGCGCCGCGGCCCGGCGCCGATCGCGGCGCGGACGCCACAGGAGCTCCAGAAGGGCCGACCCTCCCGCGCCTGCGAGGATCGCCAAGAGGATTGTGCCGGCACAATCTGGTCCCACAGCACGCTCACACCCGTACCATCGTATTTGCCGTCTCATCATTCCCATGCGCGACATCCACATGACACGAAGTTGCGCCGCCGTCCAACGCGCAATCGATCGGGCGCACTCTCTGGTCTTTCTGTTCGCCGTCTGGGCACGCCGCCGGCGCGTGTTCAGGAACTCCGCGAAATCCTTCCTTACAACGCGCGTGAAGGCCCTCTCGTCATCCGCCATCAGCGCAGCGAGCGCAGCGTCCCGAGCATCGAGTTCGCGTGCCCCGACAGCAGGCACACGTACGTGTACTCACCCGGCGGCGGCATCACGAACGTCGTTTCTACCGTCTGCCCAGGCGACGCCAGCGTGGTGAAGGCGATCAGCTTCGCCTTCTGTGCCAGCGGCACGTAGTCTCCGCCAACCTTCGACGCCGCCGCCGACAGCTCGTCGATGTCATCCTCGTTGCGCACCAGCACGAAGTTGTGCGGCAGCGTCCCCACGTTGGCGAAGCGGATCCGCACACGCGTCCCCTGCTTCGCCGCGAGACGCGGTGGATCGAACTCCAGCGTGCTGGCGTTCGCACGGACGACAATCGTCGTGTCGAACGCCGGCCGCGCTGGCGTCGTCTGCGCATGTGCAACGCCAGGCGCCGAGAGCGCCAATGTCAAAAACAATACACGACCAGTCATTCCACGCCGGTGAGAAGGTTTGTCGCCGTTCGCCTTTCGCCGCTCACCGCTCGCGGCACCCTCATTCAGACTTGAAAACGCCCGGAATGTTCCACCGCGCCGCCACCTTGTCGAACGCGGCCATGAGCTCCGCATTCGCCCCGCGCGCCGCGGCCAGCAGCGTTGCGCGCTGTTCCGCCGTAAGCGTGGGGGTCGTCTCCAGCGGCCAACCCTCGGCGATGCCATTGAGCATCGCGACGGCGAGTGCGGGCGTCGCCTGCGGCACGCTCCCGATCATCTGCACGGCTGAAGCAACGTCCGCCTTGGCCGCGTGAAAGCGCGCGATCTTGTGCGTCGCGCGGCGCATCCCCACCACGGCAAGAGAGTCATTCGCGGGCGCAGGACGACGGAGCAGGTCGAGCAGCAGCGACACACCGTGCTTCGACGCCGCCATCGGGACGGCATCCGGAATCCACGCGTCGCGCGCGTTCGCGCGCAGCGAGATGATGTCGAGCAGCGCGGTCGCCTCGCGCGCAGCGCCCGGAACCTCGGACAGCACCAGCAGCGCCTCGAGACGGACGTGCGCGTCGGCATCCTGGAGAATCGACGTGTCCACCGTATACTGCGCCGCCGCCGTCCCTCGGTCCGGCAGGATCCCCGCCGCGAAGATGTCGTCCAGCAATTGCTGGTTACGCGGCAGGATCATCAGCGCCGCACGGCGCATCGACGCCGCCGGATGCTGCAGCGCGTTGCGCGCCACGGTGAGCGCGGCGGCATCCTTCGGAATGGCGCCGAGCCCGTTGAGCGTCCACAGCGCGTGCAGTGCACCGACGTTGAGCCCCAGGTCGTCCACTGACTGGTCGCGCGCCAGCTCGATCAGCGCCGGCACCACGTCCGTCTTGCCACGCTCCACCAGCAGCCGCTGCGCAGTGAGCCGCCAGAACATGTTGTCGTTCGTCAGCGCGCGCACGAGCTGCGCTGGCGTCGCATTGTCCAGGCGCATCGGCGGCGCGGCGCGCGCGCTGTCGTAGCTGATGCGATAGATGCGCCCGTGCAGCCTGTCGCGATTCGTCGTCTCGTACGCGTTGCCTGGACCCGTCACACAGCAGCCCTGCATGTCCTTCGGCGTGGGGTTGTGCTGCGCCACCAGCGTGTAGAAGTCACTCACCCAGATCGCGCCATCTGGCCCCACCTTCACCTGCACCGGCGCTGCCCAGGCGTCGCGGCTCGCCATGAAGCTCCAGCGGTTCTTCGCCGAAAAGGTGCTGCCGTTGTCGCTCATGTCGAACATGCCGATCACATGCCCCGTCGGCTCGGCCACGAACGCCGTGCGATTCCAGTACTCGCGCGGAAACGCACGCGCCGTGTACATCTCGTGCGCCGAGCCCGCCGTATATCGGCCAAACTGGTCCACTTGCAGAATCTCGGTCACCGGAAAGATGTCCAGCCGGTCCGCGATGTCGGGCAGCGTCGTGTCGCGCGCGCCCATCGCGCGATAGTATCGCAGCGGGATATGCACGAAGTTGGTGGGCCGGCTGTTCGCCGTGGACCCGAAGACGAAATTGTCCTCCGTCAAGCCGATGCCCCACGTATTGTTGCTCGTGCGTGCCACGTACTCGAGGTCGGATCCGTTGCCCGGGAAGCGGAAGTAGCCCGACCCGAACTCGCCGCGCGCATACGTCTTCGACCCGACCGTCCCCCGGAAGCCGTTGTAGCCCACGGAGCCCCACACCTGGTTGTCGAAGCCGTACCTGAGGTTGCTGATCGAACCGTGCGTATCGTTGCGGGGGAATCCAGTGAACAAGATCGTCCGTGAATCGGACTTGTCGTCGCCGTTCGTGTCCTTGTAGAACAGCATGTGCGGCGCCTGCGCGACCACCACGCCGCCATTCGCCAACGCGATCGACGTCGCCAGGTTGAGACCCGTGGCGAACACCTTCACGTTGTCCGCCAGCCCGTCGCGATTGTTGTCCTCGATGATGAGGATGCGGTCGCTGCCCGGCACGGAGTCCGGCAGCACGGTGTTCGGGTAGTCGTTCGTCTCCACAGCCCACATCCGGCCGCGCGCGTCCCACGTGAAGTCGATGATGTTCCCGATCGTCGGCTCCATGGCGAACGGCTTCACGCTGAAGCGTGGACGCAGCGTCATCATCTGGAGCGACTCACGCGTCGGCAACGCCGCCTGCGCCTTGGTCAGCGGCACGTCCGGCGTGTTCCACGGCGCCGGCGGCAGCTTGTACGTCGGCAGCGGCGTGGCGAGATCGATCAGCTTGGTCGCTGGGCCGGAGACAACCTGCGTCAACGCCGTGCCACCCACCGTCCAGCGCAATCCGCGCTCGACCAGCCGCTGGAACCCAGGCTGGCTCCACGTGCGCTGGTCGTGTCCCCACGCCGTGTAGAACACGCGGCCCTTCCCATACGTGCGAACCCACGTCCACGGCTCGTCCTTCCCGTCCTCGCGACGCACCTCGAGCACCGTGCGATCCACCGGATTGTGCTTGGTGTGGACATACGTCTCGTCCCAGCTCTCGAACGCCGGCACTCCCGCAATTGCCGGATGTTCTCCGGCCACGCGCACGACACCAAAGGTCCCCGTGCCGTGGCTCTTGAACGCGGCACCCACCAGCCGGATGAATTCCTCGGAGTTCTGGAACGACGCCGACGCGCAGTGCAGCGCCACGAGCCCGCCGCCACGCTCCACGAATGCCAGCAGCGCCGAGATCTGCGGGCGCGTCACCGTGAGGTGGTTGGTGTAGATCATCACCGCGTGATACCGCCCGAGCTCCGACGGATTCAGGTCTTCGCGACTGTCGGTGTAAAAGAGATCCACGCCGTCCTTCGCGAGCACTGGCAGCAGCTCCTTGGCCCGGCGCGTCGGCTGATGGTGTCCATTGTCGCCGAGGAACAACACGCGAAGCCGCTCGCCGCGCTGTACCGGCGCCTGCGCGTGTGCCGTCGTGGGCAACATGGCAGCCAGGACAAGTCCCGCCGCAGCGCCGAGCTTGACCGCCCGATACCCTCCTCGGCGACGATCGCCGGCGTACATCACGCCGAACACAACGACGAGCAGCAACGCCGCCGGTGCGACATACCTGAATGACTGCTGGCCCGCCGCCGCTTCAGCCGGTTGCAGTATCCCATTCGCGGCACCGACGAGCGGCTCGTTCGGAATCGCCGTGCCGACGATTGCCCGCAGCGCGTTCGAGGTCGCGTCATTGTTGATGCTGCCAGACTGCTGGAACGTCGCGAGCGCCGCGTTCGTCGCGGCCAGCGCGTCGGCCACTTCGCGTTCGCGGTAGCCGAGCGACGCCGGATCGGTCGTCGTCTGCGCCCGCGAGACGTACTCCGGAAATTTCTGCGACACCTGTTGCAGCACGTCCGCCGTCGCTGCCGGCAGTGACTGCGCGAGATAGCGGTCGGCCAGCTTGCCCAGCAGCGGCACGCCGACGGCGCCCGCTATGCCGAGTCCCATTCCCGCCGTGAGCACGATGCCCAGCGACCCCGTCTTGGGCAGCTTCTCGCTCACCACGCCGACCATCGTCGGGAAGAAGAACGCCACGCCCCACGCGAAGATCGTCGCCGCGGCGAACGCGGCCCAGATGGTGGTCGCGAAGCTCAGGATGAAGAGCCCAGTGCCGGTGAGGATCGCGGCGATGAGCAGCATGCCCGTCGGCTGGAGCCGCTCCACCGCGTGACCCGCCTGCGAGCGAAGCACCACCATCCACCCGCTGATCCACACGAGCACGAGGATGCCGTGGAGACCACCCGCTTGCAGCACGGACGGAATCCAGCGCATGGGCCCGAGCTCGAGCGACGTCGTGATCGCCATCATCGCGAGCATGAGGATGAACAGCGGACTCGTGAGCGTGTAGCGGAACATCTCGCTCACGGGAAGACCGGCCTGCGCATTCTCGGTCTTCGGGAAGTCGCGCGGCAGCACCATGACGCCGTACACGATGATCGGCAGGTAGATCACGCCGATCTGGTATGGCCAGTAGGCGAACTTCCCGCCGTAGGTGGCAAGCAGGAATCCGGTAATCCCGCCGAGCACGATGCCGATGGGGAAGAACGCATGGAACCAGTTGAGGCGCTTGGTCTTCTCGTTCGGGTAGAGCGCGGCGACGAGTGGATTCCCCGTGACCTCGATCATTCCGTTACCCGCCGCCAGCGTGGCCGCGCCGATCATCAACAGCCAGAACGCCGACGGCTGGCCGACGCGCGTGACCGCCGAAATCATGATCGCGATGCCCGCCACATGCCCCGCAAAGGCGAGTCGCGCGCCGTTCTTCAGCCCGAATCCCTCGAGCAGCGGTCCCATGATGAGCAGCGAGAGCGCCATGCCCCACAGGGCGGCGCCGCCGATCAGGCCAACCTGATAGTTGGTGAGGATGAATTGCTGTTTCAGCGGCACCAGGATGTTGCTCACCAGCGCGAAGGACGCGCCGGTGGGGATGAGCGCGAGGCAGATCCCGAAGAACAATCGCTCGCGCTGGATGTCGGACGCCGTGTTCGACTCGGCCATGTGGTCGCTCTCCATAGATGGGAACTGCTGGGTTGGATACTATATACCGTTTGACGCTGTCGGGCACGAGATCCATTTGTCGTCCCGACAGGAGCCCATTTGTCGTCCCGACAGGAGCGCGTAGCGCGACCGAGGGACCTGCTTCTTGTACCAATCATGAAAACGAGACCTCAACGTCTCACGCGCATCGTGCCTTGCATCGTGAGCGCATGTCCCGGGAACGTGCAGACGAACGTGTAGTCCCCCGGCACCGTGGGCGCCTCGAAGTAAATCGTCTCGGACTGCTGTGGCTCCAGGAGAGCCGTATAGAAAAGGACTTCGTTAGTCTGAGGAACGAAATGGTCGCGCATAGCGTTGAGACCCAGCTTGAGCGCCGCATCGGCCACGCGCGCTGCACTGCCCGGACGTACGAATACCACATTGTGCAGCATGTCGCTGACGTTGCCGAACTCGACGCGCACCCGGGCGCCCGCCTTCACGTCGAAGTCTGCGAGGCTGTACTTCAGCCCCTCGATGCCCTGCACGCTCACCGTCTGGTCCACCCTGCCGTTCCACTCGGCGGGCATGGTCGTTTGCCGCTTTGCCAGCACGCCGCGCGTCGGTGTCGGCTGCGGGCCTGGTGCCGCAGCAACCGTCGGCCTCACGGGCGCCGAAGCCGCGAGACGCGCCCCAGTCGGGATCTGGTTCAGCGTGTAGTAGGCGGCGTCGTGCAGCAGCGACGCGCCGCTCTCGGACCGCACGCCGGTCATCTTGATCTCGTGGATGTATCCCTGACGCAGTGAATCCACGGCGAGCCGCGCGCTGCGCCCGTCAGCCGACACCACCACCGCGCGAATGGCATGGCTCACCTGGTTGATCACCGGCGAGCCGTAGTTGTGGTGGTACTTGTAGATGAAGCCGCTCACCGCATAGCTCGCAGGGTCGGCGGCGATTCGCCTGTCCACCGGCATCGTGAACGTGATCTCGAATCCATCCGGACGCGCTTCAATCCTGTGCGCCTCGAACGGCGTCTTCCCCGTCCACAGGAGCCGCTGCAAGCCGTACGGCGCCTTTCCCGTGGCGCTCCATCCGCGGCTCGTCTGACCGACGTACATCGAGCCGTCCGTTCCCCACACCTGCCGAAACACGCCGGACGCAAAACCCTCGCGGAAGGGAAACACGGCGCCCTGGTAGACGCCGTTCACCTTCTCGAGGAACACGCGCATGATCTTGCTGTGCCCCTGATCGCCGACGAACAGCTGGCCGGCGAACGGACCGAAGGCGCCACGCGTGGAATCCACGAGGATTGCCGACGTCGAGATACCCATGATCGCGTGGGGAAACCACACCGCTGGCGTCTTGAGGCCCGGCACCCGCTTGGCGACCTCGAACTTCGGTTCGCCTGTGTCGGGAATGTCCGCCTTCGTCAGCGTCACCGGCGACCCCGGCTCGGTCGACCACTTGAGCCCCGTCGGATTGCCCATGAAATCGCCCTTCTCCACATGGGTGATGCCACCAGAGCCCACCCAGTCGCCCTGGTTCTCGGAGTAGAAGAGGTCGCCGTCCATGTTGTAGCCGAAGCTCGATGGCGACCGGAATCCCGCGGCGATGGGCGTCATCGTGCCGTCCTTCGCGATCTGGAGCATCCACCCGCGCCACCGCACGAAGCTGTCGCCGTAGCCGACCCACGCGAGGTTGAGCGTCACCATCATGTCTCCCGCCGGCGAGAACACGGGTCCGAACGAATACTCGTGGTAGTTCCCCGACAGCGGCCACGAGTACACCGTCTCGAACCGGTCCGCGCGCCCGTCGCCGTCCACGTCGCGAAGGCGTGTGAGCTCGCTGCGCTGGGTGGTGTACAGCGCACCATCGCGATACGAGAGTCCGAGTGCCTCGTGAAGTCCCTGCGCAAAGCGGGTGAAATGCGGCCGGCCCCCATTCACGCCCGCGGGGTTCTCCACGATCCACACTTCGCCTCGTCGCGTCGCCACGCCGAGCCGCCCGTCGGGCAGTGTCTCGAGTCCGCCCACCTCGAGCACCACGCCCTCCGGAATGGGAATGGTGCTCATGCGGTAGTAGTCGCTCTCGCTCGCAACGCGCACGCTGTCGCGCGGCCGCTGCGCGGAGGCAGCGCTGGCCGTGGCGACGAGGAGCATTGTCATCCTGCCTGCCCTGAGCGCAGTCGAAGGGAGCGCAGCAAAGGATCTGCACCTCGCTGGCACAAGCAGGTCCCTCGGTCGCCGCTGCGCGGCTTCTGTCGGGACGACACACGTTGTCATCCTGAGCGCAGCGAAGGATCTGCACCTGTAGTCTCGAATCATCGCCTACCACACCAGTGTGTAAGCCACCGTCGCCTCACCGCGCTCGAACCGCACGGGGATGATGAGCTCGTCGCGATTGTTGACACGTCGGACAATCGGCTGCGCTGTTCCACTCGCCGGCACGACGTAGAAACTCCGGTCGCCAGCGACGAATGACCCGTCTCCCTGCCGAGCAATGTGCTCGGCCCGCGCGAGCTGGACGTAGAGTCCCTCCGCGGCGCCCGTCGCTCGAAGCCGCAACTCGCGCCGCAACGAAAGGCCGTCGCTCGCGGGCCGCATGTCGTCCTCCACCGCGACGTTCTGCACGCGATAGAGAAACGTCGGACGGCCGGTCTTGTCCAACTGGTAGCCATCGCGCCGCAGTTGCCGCTCATCCAGCGAGTCAGGCCACGCCGCGTTCGCGTCGGCGAGCATCGCAAGCGCCGGCGTCCCGGCCAGCGTGACGACGCTCCCCATTGGCTCGGCCGTCTGGTCTTCGGCGCGCTCATGCCACATCTGCGTCATCTCGAGAAACGGCCCGCGCCATACGTGCAGCAGCGCGCCCTGCGCCATGTCGTAGCCGTAGTGCACGCCGAACGGATCGGAGACCGCCACGGCGATCACGCGCTTGGTGTCGCGATGACGGAGGAAGCCACGCAGCATCACCGGCTCCTGCTGGGGCTCCACGACGATCGGGTTTGTCGGGTTGCCGAACGTGGACAGCGCACTCTCGTCGTGCAACGCCTGCCGCTCCAAACCCGGCCCTTCGATCCAGAGCCCCACGTCGCGGTGCCCACCCCACTCGCGGTTCTTGTAGAAGCTGAACGAAAAGGTGTGCTTGCCCGCCGCGAGTTCCACGTCGCTGGTCGCGCGGGGCACGTCGCCGAGGTGCACGAGCGCCGGCGTGCCGTCGATGCGGAGCGTCGCGCCACCAATCTTCACGCCGCGCATCGCCGCCTCCGTCCCGATCCAGTTGAGACTGAGCGTCAGCCGGTGCCGTCCGGCGGTTGGCACAGTGAGCGATCCGTCGAACGCGACCGCGAACCTGTTCGGCGCGTTGGCGGGGTCCGAGGAGATCGCAGTCGCCGTTCCCTCGCGCACCGGCTGATGCGTGGACATCCATGCCGAGTCCATCCGCTCGCCGACCCAGGCGCGGTAGCGGAGGTCGCCGACCTTCGCCGAGCCCGAATAGCTCTTGTACCCCATGTTGCGCACCGCGACCGGCCCGTGATCACCCTGGATCATCAGCGGGCCGGTGGCGCGCTCGTCCTCGAACGGGGCTGCGCGCGTAGGGCCGGTGACCTCGACGTTCTCCTGCACGACGACGCCGTTCACGGTGACCTTCGCGAACCGCGCGTTGGAGATCTTTCTCCGGCCCTCGAACCTGGGCGCGCGGAACACGATGTCGATGTGCTGCCAGAGCCCGGGCGCCCGACTCGCATTCACGCGCGGCGGATGGGGCTCGTAGCCCTCCCGACCCGCGCCGCGCTTGTCGTCCCACCGCTGGTAGATCGCGCCCATGTCGGCAAACGTCGGGGCGCGCACACCCCAACTGTCGAACAGCTGTACCTCGTAGCGTCCCATCAGGTACACACCGGAGTTCGACCCCTTCGGCAACATCACGTCGAGCGAGAGATCGAGGTCGCCATGCTCCCACGTGGTGAACAGGTGTCCATTTCGACCCGGTGCCGGCGTGTTGACGAGCACACCGGTTCCAGCATCCGCAGTCAGCGCGAGGGCAACGTTGCGGTCGGCCGCCGCACTGCCAGCAACTCTCCAATTGGCAGTGGGAGCGCGGAAGGCAGCCAGGCTGGCGAGCGAAATGGACTGCGGCGGCAGGTCGGTGTCCTGACCCGGCGGCCCTTGTGCGACACCGGTGGTCGCAGCTGCGACGACGAGCAATACGGGCAACAGCCGCCGCTTCCTGCGCACTCTCGACTCGGCCATGATCTCGTTCGATGGATGGGACGTTCGGTCGGGCATATCATACGACGTGGCGTCGCCCGGCACGAGGCAAAGAAATCAGACCTCTTCGTCGCGCCTCGATATGCGCTCGAGCAGCGCCATGGTTCGGCTCGAGGGCGCCACACCCAGTGCTTCCTTCAGCCGCTTGCGACACCGGTTGTAGGTGCGCACCGCCAGCGCCCGATTGCCCTGCCGCCAGAACGCCTCCATCAACAGCGTATAGGCGGGCTCCCACAGCGGATCGTGCTGGAGCATCGTCTCCGCCCAGCGCACCGCGCGCTCGAACTCGCCGGCCTTCACCAGCAGTGCCGTGAGCCGTTCGGCAGACACGATGAACTCCCGCCGCCGCTCCTGACGCTCGGACTCCGCCCATTCGGCGTACCGGTGGTCGCCCAGGAATTCGCCTCGGTACAGCGCGAGCGCCGACTCGTAGCGGGCGATCGACTCGTCCACATCGAGCGTCTCCTGCGCGCGCGCCGTCCGCAGCAGCCGGCTGAACTCGTCGGCATCGACGCGTACGCCAACCTCCAGGCCAAGCCGGATCGTGTCGCCGTCGCGCTTCACGAACGTCGAATCCATGCCCGCCTCACGCTCCGGCTCCAGCGCGTTCCGCAGCGCACTCAGGGCGACGCGAAGCCCCGTCGTCGCCGTCGCTGCCGCGCCGTCCTTCCAGAGCGCCTCGAGAATCTCCTCGCGATGCAGCGGCCGCTCGCGCCTGCACACCAGCAGCTGCAACAGGTGCAACGCCTTCTCGCGGCCCCACGCGGATCGCTCGATCTCCTGCCCCTTGCGCCATACACGGAATGGGCCGAGCGTCTGGATATATAGCGCGGCCGTGGCCAACGGCTCCGAGCCCGACGCGCTCGCCGCGCTGACTGCAGGATCGAGCAGGCTCGCGAGCGACCGCGCGTAACGCCCCTCGTCCGGATGCTCCTGCGCACGCCGCAGCAACCCGCGAATGGCGGTCACGTTCTTCGGCGCCAGGAGTGCCGTGCCGTCGAATAGGAATCCGTAGTCGTTGCCGTGCGCGCGCTCGAGCGCCTTCGCAAAGCTCTGCCGCGCCGCGGCGGCCTGGCCGGCCGCCGAGTAGTGAATCGCCAGCCACAGCGCCGCGACACATGGCACGAAGCGGTCACCGCACTCCGTCGCCTGCGTCATTCCGTCCAGCAGCCACTCCTCTGCCGACGCGCGCCCTGCCGTGGTGAGCGCCGCGCCGAGTGCGACGCAGACGACGCCGCGCACGTAGCGGTCGCCAGTGTCCTTCAGGATCGCAAGCGCTTCGCGCCCCGCCGCCTCCGCCTGCTCCGTCGCGCCCTCGATGCCATGCGCGATCGTCAGGCCCAGCAGCGGCTCCACCTTGAACCGCGCCACGTCAATGCGCTCGGCCATGCGCAGCGCGTCGGTGCAGTAGCCCAGTGCGCGCGCCGGGTCGTAGTCGTGGCCCGTGAGCCACGACAATCCGAGCCGTCCCAGCGAGATGCACTCCACCACGGGAGAGCCAAGCAGTTGCCCGATCTCCAACGACTCCGCGGCGTGCTGCCGCGCGTCGTCACTCGCCCCGACCATCGAGTTGATCCACGCGAGCAGCGCAGCCGCCTCGCGGTGCGAGCGTGGCGGACGCGCACGCGCATCCGTCTGCGACTCGCTGCGCAGGCTCGCCTCGATGATCTCCCGCGCCTTGGCAAATCGCCCCTGCCGCACGTAGACGCGCGGATTGAGCGCGGGATCCTGCTCGCGGGTCGTGGCCCACTGCACGGCACGGAACAACCGCTCCGCGCGACGCAGGTCGCCCGCGTTCAAGCGGTTCTCGGCGAGGAGCAGGTACATCCCCTGTCGTGCCGGCTTGTCGCCCCACGTCATGCGCAGCGCCTCGCGCAGCAGCGGTTCCGCGCGCGCGGGCTGCACCGTGTCCAGGAAGCACAGCGCGTGGCCGCGCAGCGCCTTGCGCTCTCCCGCACGATCGCCGCGCGCGCGGTACTGCGTGCGCGCGTTCACGTACGCGGCTATCGACTCGGCGTAGCGGTTGCTGATGCGCGACGTCTCGGCCAGCGCGAACAACAGGTCGGGAGAGTCCGCGAGCACGGAGGGCGGCAGCTGGTCCAGCCAGCCGCGTATGGTCTGATGCCGGCCGCTTGCCGCCATCGGGCCGGCGATGCGTGCCACCAGCTGAGCGGCGCCCTCGTGGTCACCCGCCGCGAGTAGATGGTGCACCGCCTCTTCATCGTCGTGCCGCGCGAGGTAGTACGCCGCGGCGCGGCGGTGCAGGTCCGTGCGTCGTTCTGCCGGCACGCCTGCGCGCCGAACGAGGAAGTCGCGGAAGAGGTTGTGATAGCGGAAGCTTCCGTGCGTGCTCACGAACAGCGAGCTGTCCTCGAGAAAGCGCAGCACCTCCGCCGAGTCGCGCGCGCCGAGCACGTTGTCGCAGGTATCGGGATCGAGGCGGCGGAGCAGCGCGGTCTCGCCGAGGAAGCGCCGCACGTCAGGACTCTGCCGCAGGAAGACTTCTTCCGCGAGGTAGTCGAACAGCAGCTCGGACGGACCCGGGATGCGTTGGAGCAGGCTGTGCAGCGCGTCGGCGTGCGAGGCGCCCAGGCTGTCACTGAGCATCTGGAGCGCGATGGGCCAGCCTTCGGTCTCGGCCGCGACCGCACGCGCAACGTCGGGCGACAGCGGCTGCGCGAAGCGACGCTCCAGCAGCAACGCCACTTCGTCGGTGGTGAAGGCAAGATCGCCGCGGGACACTTCCAGCATCTCGCCCGACGCCCGCCACCGCGCGCGTCCGCGAAAGCTCGGCATCCGGCGCGCGGTGATCACGAGGTGCATCAACGGCGGCATGCTCTCGACCAAGCGTCCGATGATCGCGTTCACCTCGGAGCTGTTCACGCGATCGTAGTCGTCGAGCACCAGCACCGTCTTACGTGTCAGGCCGTCAAGCAGGTCGTTGCTCAGCGCGTCCACCGTGGAGTCCCACAGCCGGGGCGCGCGGTCACCCTGTTCCAGCAGTTCCAGCGCGCGCGTGCCAATGGTGCTGCCCACGCTGCGCAGCGCCTGGATCAGGTGCAGCAGGAAGACGTGCGGGTCCGCTTCGGTTTCGCCGGCGTTGTACCACACCTGCGCGTGCTCAGTCGCGCGGAGCCACGAGGCAACGGCGGTCGTCTTGCCGTAGCCTGGCTCGGCCTTCACCACGGTGAGCGGATACTCCATCGCGCGCGCGACGATCGCATCCACCCGCGGCCGCGCGATGATGTGGCGCCGGAGGGTGGGCGGCACGAATCGCGTGCGGACGACGAGCTCGTCGCGCGGCCTGAGGGGCGGCGCGGGCAATGGCAATGGCTCGTCGGTTGGGTTGGGCATGCGCTGCGGGAGGATCCTGCTCAGCACGTTCGCTACCGGGTGTCGCTCGCGTCAAGCGAAGGCCACGCATGCGAGATGCGGCCCCACCCAACGACAGTGTCGTGAGTTCAACTTCTGGCTCGCGGCGACCGATACTCATCGCTGACCGGACTGTGCCGGTCTTCAAGAGCGAGGCTCCTCCGGTGCACGCGGTAACATCGGGATCGTCCCCCATTCTCGAGACCATCGGCGCTGACGCGCTCGGTACGGTCCCCGACGAGCCGCGCCGCGTTCACCACATCGTGAAGCTCGGCTTTCTTGTGCGCGTGTCCATGTACCCCGTGTACATGGTGGTCTACGGCGTGCACCTGCTCTCGCGGCCGACGCTCCCGATCTGGATCCTTGCGTGCGCCGCGATCTATCCGCTGGCGTGGCCGCACGTCGCGCGCGCCATCGCCTCGCGGAGCACTGACACCAAACGGGCGGAACTTCGAAATCTCCTGTTCGACTCGTTCGTCATCGGCTGCTATGTCCCACTCACCGGGTTCAGCATCTGGCCGAACGCCGCGGGACTGCTCTCGGTCGCGGCAGGGAATGCAAGCGTGGGTGGTGGCAGGTTCGTGCTGCGCGGCCTTGGAGCGACCGTATTCGGCACGCTCTTCGTTGCCGGACTGGGGATCAGCGCCGTCGACGTGCGCGGAGCGTCGCTCCTCACCGAATGCCTGAGCGTCGTGACGCTGCTGCTCTACTGCGTCGTGTTCGGCATGCACTCCTTCCGGCAATCCAGCAAGTTCGTCACCGCCAACCGTCTGGTCTCGGAGCAGAAAGCCCTCGTCGAAAGCCGTGGCGTGATGCTCGAGGAGCGTTCGCATGCGCTCGAAGCCGCCCTCGACGCCGCTGAAGCGGCGAACGCCGCCAAGGGTGCGTTCCTCGCGAACATGAGTCACGAGCTGCGCACACCGCTCAACTCGATCATCGGCTTTGCCAACGTCTTGCTGCACAATCGCGCCGGCCGCCTACGTGATGAGGAGATCGCCTACCTCTCGCGAATCGCAGCCAATGGCTCGCACTTGCTCACGCTGATCAACGGTATTCTCGACCTCTCGAAGATCGACGCGGGCCAGATGCCGCTCGAGATCGGCCCGGTCGACGTGGCCGAATTGATTCGCGACACGCTCGGCGAGGTCGAGCCGCTGGCCACGGCGAACGGCGTCATCCTCGTCGCGGACGTGCCAGCGGTTGCGATGCTCGACGCGGACCGCTCCCGGCTGAAGCAGGTCCTGCTCAACCTCGTTGGCAATGCGGTCAAGTTCACCCCTGACGGCACCGTAACGGTTGTGCTCTACATGAACTGGGACACCGGCCAGACGACGCGCATCGACGTTACCGACACCGGAGTGGGTATCGCGCGCGATCGGCTGCAGGCCGTCTTCGAGGCATTCCAGCAGGAGGACACGACCACGTCGCGAAAGTTCGGCGGCACCGGGCTCGGCCTCACCATCACGCGGTCACTCGTCGAGCTAATGGGCTGGCGCATATCCGCCGAGAGCGAGCAGGGACGGGGATCGACGTTCAGCGTGATCACGAGCGCGGCCCTTGGCGCGCCGACAGGCATACCCACCATCGTGACGCCCGTGAGGATGCCATCGCTCACGGCCAACCGCTCTCCGGTGTTGCGCGCTCGCGTCGGCCCACTGGTGCCCGCGAAACCGGTGGAACCCGAACGCATGCTGCGCGCTCGCGACGTCTTCCGACGCTGACGCCGCTTGCTCGCGTCACGCAAAACGGCCGGCTCTGGAAGGAGCCGGCCGCCTGTGCCCTTCGCATTCGCGCGTCGCGCGCTAGCGCATGAACAGCGCGGTTGCAACGACCGAAGCCGCCATCAGCACGGCGACGGCGATGATCGCGCTGGTCGGCGTGACCACGAACTCACGGCGCCACCAGGGCGTGATCAGCTGCGGCGCGTGCTGCGGGATGGCGTTCATGATGCGCGCCTGAAGCCCTGCGGGCGTGCGCATGTGGCGGCGGGTCACGAGGTCATCGTCGATCCGCTTCCAGAAATCCACGTCGCGCGACCAGTCGCCGCGGCGCGCGTCGCGCTCCGGCGTGCTCCCGTCGAGCCATGCGTGCACGGCCGCCGCGAGGGTCGCGGTCGGCGGGCCGAGAGGTACTTCGCGATCAGTGAGTTGTCGCTTTGGGCCTGACGTCCGCTTTCGGCTCGGCGTCGTGCCGTCGGAGTGAAGGTCTTCAAACATGTTATGCGTATTTTTCCTCGAGTAGGGCCTGCAGTGCTTCGCGCGCCCGATGCACACGCATCTTCAGCGCTCCGACCGTCGTTCCGAGCAGGTCAGCCATCTCCTCGTAGGAGCGGCCTTCCACGTGCTTCATCACGAACGCCTCGCGCAGCGACGCCGGGAGCGATGACAGCGCGACATCCAGGTCCGAGCGCAGTTCCGTCCGGTCGAGCTCTTCTTCCGGGGTCGCGAATCCAGACGGTTGATCGTCCTCTTCGTAACTCAGGTGCGACCGGCGGATGTTCTTCAGCCAGTCCTTGCACCCATTCGCCACGATGCGGAACACCCACGCGTCGAATCGCCCGCGCACCTCGGCAAGGTGCTGGTAGGCCTTGATGAATGAGAGCTGGAGGATGTCTTCGGCGACATCCGGGCTTCCCGTCATGCACAGTGCGTGACGATACAGCGGATCACTATACCGAGTGATCAACACCGTAAAATCGTCACGGTCTCCAGCGAGCACGCGCTGGATGATGCGCTGATCAGAGTCGTCTTGATCAACGAGCAGTTCTGGCTCCGTCGTCCTCACGACGATAGAGTAACGCGGGAATCGCGCTCGGGACAGGGTAGCCGTCCCACCATTTGCCGCAGATTGGGTTGCCACGTTCTCAGGACGAGCCGTTTGCGGGGCAGTAACAGCCTCCGCGTGAGCGACCAACCCTCGCAGCATAAACGGATAGCGCTAGACGAGGCCGCCAGTCGACCGCCCCGTGGCGCGCCGCTCCACCTGCGCCGCCGTGCGACGGGCATCGTCCACCACAGCCGGCGGAAACCCGGCGAGTTCCAGGATGGCCAGCGCATTCCGCGTAGAGCAGGCCCCGTCATGCAGCTGGTAGTCGAATACGAGTTCACCATCGCGCACCTCCTCGCGAAAATGGTACGTCGCGTACTCCGGCAGCAACTCCAGCAGTTCCACGTCGTGCGTCGCCACGATCACGAGGTCGCCATTCCGCTCGAGCTGCCCAAGGACGGCCTTCGCCGCAGCCACCCGCTCGATGGAGTTCGTCCCGCGAAACAGCTCGTCGATGAGGATCAACCTGAGCACGCCATCGGTCGGCGCGAACAGCGCACCAATCGCGTCGACCTCAGCGCGGTAGTAACTCTTTCCCTCGAGAATGCTGTCGGCTCGGCCGATCGATGTTCGTATCGTCACTCGCGGCGCGTGCCATGAGGACGCGAGAACCGTATTGATGGACTGCGCCAGCACCGCGTTGACGCCGATGGTCCGGATGAAGGTGGACTTGCCCGACATATTGGAGCCCGTGAGCAGCATGCTCCGCTCGCGCAAGTCCAGCGAGTTGGGCACGGCGGTCTCGAGCAGCGGATGGACCAGATCCGTGAAAGCAATCCGTCGCTCGACTCCAGCCGCAACCACGGGAGTAGTCTGGTGCCGCATCTCGGCACGCAGGGTGGCAACCGCTTGCAGGACGTCCAGCTCCCCCATCGCCACATAGGCGCGACGGATCGTTTCGCGCTCGGCACGAATGCCACCGATGCTCCAGGCGTAGGACGTCACGTCCAGAAGGAAGAGCAGGTTCACGTACTCATAGACGTAGCCCGCAATCTCGTTCCCGCTGTTCGCTTCGAATGAGAGCCAGCGCGCGGCACGCGCCAACCACTCCAGCCGTGGCGCGGAGTCCCGCAATACCGCCGTGTGGCGAGCCAACTCCGGATGGTCGAGCGCACCGAGCGTCCGAGACGCCAGGAGCATTGCCGGCAGCATGCGCTTGCCGGGCACCAGGTGATCGATGCGTTCGCGCATCGCCACACGCACGAACGCATTCACCAACGCGACGCATGCGACCGCAATGATGAGCGCGGGCCAGCGAAACGCGCCCACGAGACATGCGAGGCCGATGACGCTGAGGAGCGGATACGCGCGCGCAAACGGCGGCGGCGCCGGAGCATGACCGTGAAAGAGCGCCGGCAGGACGCTCGCGTTCCCGTCATCCAGCGGCGCGAGTGCGGACCGAATGGCGGTCGACGCAGCGCTGTCTGCCGACACGTGAGTGACACCGGCTTCGAGTTCGCGCAGCGCATCGAGCGAGAGGTCCTCCCGGCGCATTCGAGCATAGAGGAGATGCTGTCCCGGCCAACTCACCGTCCGGTCGAGCTTCTTAAACACCGCGTCCATGTCGAGGTCGGCCCAGGCGCGATCGGGCAGACCTTGCATTGGCTCGTCCGAATCTTCGTAATACGCCGCCACCCTGGCCATGTCGTGCTCGCGCGCATTCGCATCGGGCACCTTGCGCAGCGCGAGCGTGAGCCGCACCGCGCGCACCACGAGCATCGCGATCATTCCACCCACCAGCAGGAGGCCCGCGAGGACAGGCGCCGATGGCAGCGTCATGACTGCCCGAATGCGGCCCAACCCCGTTCGCGGACAAGTGCTGTGTGTTCACCAAGCATCGGTGGCGGCAGCCGCACGGCTCCGGGGACGCTCGGCGGCATTCCCATCAACGTCGAAGCCGCGCTGCCCTGAAGGACCTCCAGTACGGTGCGCACGACGCCATTCGGAACACCCACCGCGTCGAGTAGGTCGCGCCACTCGGCGGCCGACTTCTCGCGTACTCGGTCGCGAATGGCCTCGACCACGCGCGTGCGTTGCGCCAACCGGCCCGCGTTGGTCGCGAGCGTGTCATCGGAGCTCAGGGTGTCGAGTGACAGCGCTCGGACGCATGCACGCCACTGGGCGTCGTTGCCCACCGCGATCACGATCGCGCGGTCGCTCGCGGCGAACAGCTGATAGGGAACGAGGTTCGCATGCGCGTTGCCCCAGCGTTTCGGCGCCGTGCCGGACACCATGGCGTTCTGCGCCACGTTGACGAGCGCCGCCTCCGCGGTGGCTGCCAGAGAGACGCTCACCGTGCGCCCCTGTCCGGTGCGGGCCCGCGCCACCAGCGCGCCGAGCACTGCGATGGCCGCGTCCTTCCCGGCGAGCACGTCGACGAGTGCGATGCCGTGCTTCATTGGAGGGCCGTCCGGCTCCCCGGTGATGGACATCCAGCCGCTCTCCGCCTGGACGACGAAATCGTACCCGGGCCGGTCCGGATCGCTCGGGAAGCCGGTGATCGTGCACCACACGAGCCGCGGAAAGCGGGAGCGGACGACGTCTGCATTCAGGCCGCGGCGGGCCAGCACCCCAGGCCTGAAGTTTTCCACAACGACGTCTGCGTCGGCAAACAGACGCTCCAGGACGGCCAGATCGTCCGCATCGTCCAGGCCCAGCGCAGCGCTCAGCTTGTTCCGATTGATGCTCAAATAGTACGCGCTTTCGCCCCTCGCATCGAAGGGCGGCCCCCATCCTCGCGTCTCATCCCCCTCCCCGGGGCGCTCTACCTTAATGATGTCGGCACCCAAATCGCCCAATAGCATCGTGCAGAGGGGGCCAGCGAGCACTCGCGTCAGATCGACCACTTTAATGTCTTTGAGCATATACTGGCGTTATAATGCTGCTATTAGGTTGCTGATATGACGAGGCTCGTGCCGGACTTTGGTGCAGCCAACTCTACGTCGAGACATTTAGAAAGGTTCGCGCGGATTGTCAGGAAACCTTGCGTAGCTGTCGAAAAATCATATACTTGCCGCGATAATTCAGGCCCGAACTGGTGCGGCGAAGTTAGCGCGCCTCACGGCGGCCTTCAATAAAACGGGAAGTGCCTCCCCTGAGCACGGATCGGGTCTGGAACATGGTGGATAAGGAAATCGAAGAGGAGAAGGCGCCAACGCCGCCAGCAGCCCCGCGGCGCGGTCCTGGACACCGCGGCGCCGACATGCGCGACACGGTGGCCGAAATGGCCGAGCGTGCGCAGCTGATCAGCCAAGAGGCGGGGAGCAAGGTCTCTTCTGCCATGAAGGACGTCATCAGCGCGGCCGCCGGTCTGGCGGGCTTCGCCATCGAGAGCGCCCGTGACCTGGTGCAGTACATGGTCCGCCGCGGTCAGATGACGCAGGAAGAGGCCGACAAGCTCATTCGCGAGGCGGAAGACGCCCACGGGAAGAAGCCGGCCAGCGAAAAGGGGCGCCCCACTGCGTCAAAGATCGCCGCCGACAAGGCGATCGTGGACAAGGCAGCGCGGGACGCGGCCAATGCTGCGGCAATGCTCAATGCACCACCGCAGCGGCCCGGCGCATTTTCGCTGCGGACCGGCGGTCCGCGGCCGGTCGTGAAGCCCGAGGCGGCGCCCGCACCGGCACCCGCGCCAGCCCCGGCAGCTGTCGCGCCGCCGGCCAAGGTCGCCGCGGCTCCGGCCAAGCCAGCAGCCAAGGCGCCCGCCAAACCCGCGCCCAAGCCGGCCGCGAAACCAGCGCCCAAGGCCGTAGCCAAGCCGCACGCGAAGGTTCCGGCAAGCAAGGGTGCGGCGTCCAAGCCGGCCGGCAAGTCGGCGAAGGCCGGCTCCAAGGCTGCGCCGAAGCCCGCTGGCAAGAGCGCCAAGGCGCCAGCCAAGAAGAAGCGGTAGCGTCGTGCGGCGTCGCGCCGCACACGCGTGACGCGCGCGCTCGTCGCGCGCGCGCCAACACGATTCGACTTCGGCGGCGGCTGGACCGACGTGCCGCCGTACCCCGAACGTGATGGCGGCGCTGTCTGCAGCGTCGCCATCACGCGCTACGCCACCGCGACCGTGGCGACCCACGACCACCTCGGCGCGCGCACGGGCGCCACGCACCGCGCCGACGACGCGCTCGTCCGCGCGGCGCTCCGCTGCTCCGGCATCTCCGGCGTCGACGCGCAACTCTCCAGCGATTTTCCCGTCGGTGCTGGACTCGGCGGTTCTTCCGCCGCTGGCGTCGCGCTGGCCGGCGCGCTCGCCTCGCTCGCCGGATCTCCACTCGACGCGCACGCGCTTGCAGCGCGCAGTCGCGACACCGAGATCGGTGAGCTCGGCATCCCCGGCGGCTATCAGGATCACTACGCCGCCGCATTCGGGGGCGCGCTGCTCCTGCACTTCGATTCGTCCGTCGTCGTCGACCAGATTCCGCTCTCCGAGCCATGCCAGCTCGCACTCGCTCGACGCGGCATGCTCGTCTACACCGGTGAATCGCGCCTCTCAGGCGACACCATCATCGCGGTGCGCGAGGCGTACGTCGCGGGCGATCCACGCGTCGTCAGCGCCCTCGAGCGCATGAAGGCGCTCGCCGTCGAGATGGCCCATGCACTCCGCATCGAAGACCTCGACACGCTTGGCGCCCTCGTCGGCGAGCACTGGGTGGAGCAACGCGCGCTGCACACATCCATCACGACGCCACGCATCGACGCCATCATGACCGCCGCCGCCAAGTCCGGCGCGCTCGGCGCCAAGGCGCTGGGCGCCTCCGGAGGCGGCTGCGTGTTGGCGATTGCCCGCGACGGCCGCGAAGACGAGCTTGCACGCGCGCTCGCGCCCCTTGGCGAATTGCTCACCTATGCGATCGACGTCTCGGGATTCGCGGTGATCGCTTCACTCGAAGGATCGGACCGGCCATACGATGTCCTCTAGACTCGAGCCGGGCGACGCGATTGGCCTCACGCGTGCCCTCGTGCAGATCGACTCGCGCAATCCCACGCTCGAGCGCGGAGCGCCCGGCGAGCGCGACTGCGCGCAGTTCCTACGCGACGTGCTGCACGAGTGGGGCTTTCACGTCGAGCTTCAGGATGTGGTGCCGGGCCGGCCAAACCTCATCGCGCGCATCGGGTCGCCGCGCGGCGGTCGCTCGCTCATGTTCAACGGACACCTCGATGTCGTAGGCACCGAGAACATGGTGCACGCGCCCTGGTCCGCCGAGGAGCGCGACGGACGCCTATATGGTCGCGGCTCTGCCGACATGAAGGGTGGCATCGCCGCCATGTGCGTCGGCGCGTGGCGCGCGGCGCGCGCTGGTGTCCGCGGCCAGATCATCGTGGCCGCGGTGATCGACGAGGAGTACGAGAGCCTCGGTACGCGCTCGTTGCTCGCGCGCGGCATTCGCGCCGATGCGGCAGTGGTCACCGAGCCCACGCGGCTCGCCATCATGCCCGCGCATCGCGGCTTCGCGTGGATCGAGGTCGTCGTCGCCGGGCGCGCGGCGCATGGCAGCCGCTGGGACATCGGCATCGATGCCATTCGTCATGCCGGCCTCCTGCTCGCGGAGCTGGATCGCGTGGATGCGGAGGAGCTGCCGCGCGTGGCGCACCGCTTGCTGGGCCGTGGGTCGCTGCACGCGTCGCTCATCGAGGGTGGCATCGGCATGTCCACGTATCCCGACCGGTGCGTGCTGAAGCTCGAGCGACGCACCATTCCGGGCGAGCAGGCCGCCGACGCCCTGGAAGAAGTCGAGCGCGCGTGCGCCGTGGTGCGCGCGCGACGGCCCACATTCGACGCGACAGCGAGACTGCTCGTCGCGCAGGGACCGAGCGATGTCTCTGTGGATGCGCCACTCGTGCGCGAGCTCATCCACGCACTGGAGGAGAATGCCGAGACCGCGCGCATCGAGGGCATGTCGGCGTGGACCGATGCCGCGTTGCTCAACGAGGCGGGCATTCCCGCAGTGTGCTTCGGGCCTGGCGACATCTCGCTTGCACATGCGGCCGAGGAGTACATTCCGCTCGCAGAGATCGATCGCGCGACGGATGTGCTCCACAAGTTCGCGCAACGCTGGTGCTTTTGACCATCGTCGCCCCCGCCTGATGCCTCGTCGCCGCAAGATCACACAACTCAACGTCGCGCAGTACGACGCGCTGGAACGCGCCATTCGCGACCGCAAGCAGCTCTCCGTGTGGCGCAACGGCACCGAGTTCATGATCATCGTGGACCGGTTGCGCGTCACGGGAGGGCGTGAGGCGCTCGAGACGCGTCACCCCACCACTGGCGATCAATTGACGCTCTACATCGACGAGCTGGAAGGAATCGAGGTCGTCCGGTGAGTGCCGCAACGGACGGCGCGGCCGAGCGTCCGCTGGTGGCGATCTATGCTGACGAGTCGTGCCTGGGCAATGGCCGCGAGGGCGACAACCCGGGCGGCGCCGCGGGAGTAATCGAGCACGTGAGCGCGGCAACCGAACGGCTCACGCGGTGGGACTTCTGGATCTCCGAACCGTCCACGACGAACAATCGCATGGCGTTACGCAGCGCGATCGAGGCCTTCCGCGTCATCGGGCGAAAGGGCGGACGATTTCGCGTCGTCTTCACCAGCGACTCGCAGTACCTCGTGAAAGGCATGACGGAGTGGGTATACGGCTGGGCGAGCCGCGGGTGGCGTCGGCGTGAGGGCGCCATCGAGAATCTCGCGCTGTGGCAGGAGTTGGTCGCCGCGGCCGCGCCGCATCGAGTGCACTGGCAGTGGGTGCGCGGGCACGCCGGACATCCGCAGAATGAATACGCGAACGATCTCGCCGTGGCCGCAGCGAAGGAACAGACCAGCTCCGACGGTGCACGGACTTCCGAGTTCGATTCGTGGCTGGAGACGCAGCGAAGCAAGAAGCGCGTGAAAGTCGACCCGGCACCATTCCCCGCCGGGCGACCATTCACGGCGGCGCGCCCAATGCCTCACGCACGGGGCGCGGTCACTGGCGGCACTGGCTAGGAGGAGCGATGGACGACGTCGAACGCATGTATCGCCATCTCGTGCGCACCATTCGCGCGAGCTATCCGCACTACCTTGGCCAGCCGTTTCTGGTGGGGGAGCTGTATCAGACGATCCTTCCATATCGCCTGCACCGCCGCGACCTCGGCCTCGAGACGAATCAGGACTACGAGCTCGCGCTGCTCGAACTGCTCGCCGGGGAGCGTGGCTACCTGGTGGTGGACGGCAAGATGCGCGACGTGCTCAAGGCCGAGCTATCGGCGGCCGCACCGGACACGACGCGCATCCGCGAGTTTGCTGCCGAGCATGTCGCGCTGGCGCCGGAGGCGGTGGCACTCATCGAGAGTGGGTCGCCGCGGGCGGTGAGCGGGAGCGGCCAGACGATTACGCGCTCCGCGGTGTCCGCCGCCCTTCGCTCGGGCGAGGGCAAGACCGTTGGGACGCCGACGCGGACCTCTGAGGCAAGCTCGAGTCCCTCGTCGATCGAGAGCGCCCGGCGTGCAGCGCGCCCGCTGCGTGTAGCCGACAATGGCGAGACGTGCGCGTTCTGCCGCGGCGACTTGCCGCCCGGGCGCGAGATCAGCTTCTGTCCGCATTGCGGCCAGGATCTCACGGTCGTCCACTGCCCGGCGTGCGGCAGCGAGCTCGAGAGAGGCTGGAAGTTCTGCGTGACCTGCGGGAGAGCTGGCGTCGAACACTGATTCGAGCCAGCGGAGTGATCGGGCGCGTGCCTTGCGAATACAGGAGCGAACGCCGCGACTCGTCACCCTTGCCACGCACGATCATGTATCCCTCTCGCTTGCTCATCCAGCCGTTGCGCGCCCTCGCGATGTGGTCCCTGGCGCTGGTCGCCGCATGCGCCGGCGCGACACCGGCGCCGAGTCCGGCGCCCGGAAGCTCGACGAGCTCGCCGGGTGCGCCGCCGCCGCTCACGCAGGCGGCGTGGCCGGTACAGTCTCGCGAGCATCTCGACGTATGGCTTCACACGTATGCGCTGGTCACGCAAGACACGACGCTCGTGCCGTACTTCCGCCGCGGCTATCGCGACCAGGTGAGCGCGGTGCGGCGTCAGCGAGGCGTGTCCACGCAGCTCGACGCGAACCGCGCACAGCTCATCGCGCGCCTCGCTGTGCAGCCGTCGCTCGCCACATCGGGCCAGTTCCTCCCGCTCTACTTCTCCTCATGGGAGCAGATGCGGCAGGTGATCGACCTGTTCGTGCGCAACAACGGCAATCCTGGCAGCTCCAACGATCGTGCGGTCGTCAGCTACTTCGCTGTGCTCGGCAGCGTGTTCGGTTCTGTGGCGGATCGTGAGTGGCTTCGCCTCTTCACGGAGTCGGTGGACGACGAGAGCCGCCGCTTCTATCACGACTACTGGACGACCGAACACCGTGCTCGCGCACCTGTCACGGCGCGCGTCGATTCGCTGTGGCAGCGCAACTGGCGACCCGCGCTCCAGCGCTTCCTGAACAACACACAGCAGCAAAATGGAGAGCTCTACCTCTCGATGCCGCTAGGCGGTGAAGGCCGCACGGTGCAGTTCGGCAAGCTGCAGAATGCGGTTGCCGGGCCGATGCCGGAGTCGCTGGGCGATGCGGAGCAGGTGCTGTACGTGATGGCGCACGAGATCTCCGGCGCTGTGGCCAACACCGCGATCACGGACCACACGACGCCGGCCGACCGGCGTGCGGGGCTGACGTCGCGATACGAGCAGGCCGCTGCCGTTCGCGCGGGCGCGCTGCTGCTGGAGAAGACGATTCCGACAGCGGTGCCGGGCTACATGCGCTACTACCTCCAGACGACCGGCCGCACGCCACCCACGGATCCGCGAGCGATGTTCACGTCGACCTTCGCGCTACCGGATGCGGTGCGCGACGCGCTGGTCCGCCAGTTCGAGGTGATCCTCGGCGGGATTTGATCCCTTTTGTCGTCCCGAGCGTAGTCGAGGGGACCTGTTTGTGGTTTGATGCACGTGAAAGCAGGTCCCTCGGTCGCTGCGCTCCTGTCGGGACGACAAGTGGCTAAAGGACGCCCTTCAGCCGCTCCATGTCGACGTTGCCGCCGCTGAGCATCGCCACCACACGCTCAGACTTGGCGAGCGGCACGCGCCCACAGAGCAACGCGGCGGTGGTGGCCGCGCCCGCGCCCTCAGCCAGCAGCTTGCATCGGCTCAAGAGGAACGACATCGCCGCGGCGATCTCCTGATCCGTGACGAGCACCACGTCGTCGACGAACCGGGCGACCGCCTCGTAGTTGCGCTCGCCCGCCATCGGAGCGGAGAGACCATCGGCCAGCGAGCTCACCGACTCCAGCCGCATGGCGCGTCCCGCGTCGAGACTTGCGCGCATCACGGCAGCACTGGTGGGCTCCACGCCGATGACGCGCGTCGCTGGGTTGAGCGCCTTGATGCCGATTGCCATACCGGCGATCAACCCGCCGCCGCCGATGGGAATGACCACGACGTCCGGCGCCGCCGTCTGCTCGAAGATCTCGAGTGACACCGTGCCCGTGCCCGCGATGATGGTATCGCTGTCGAACGGATGGACGAACGTCAGCCCATCGCGATCGGCCAACTCGCGCGCGCGTTGAAACGCGTCCATGCTCGTGCCGTGCTGGATGACCGTCGCGCCGTAGCCGGCGCTGGCCGCAACCTTGGTGGGTGATGCGGTCGCGGGCATCACCACTGTGCAGGCGACGCACGCCTCGCGCGCCGCCCACGCCAGGGCCTGCGCATGATTGCCCGCCGACACCGTCACCACACCGAGCCGGCGGGCGTGGTCGTCGAGCTGACTCAACGTGTTCAGCGCGCCGCGCACCTTGAACGAGCCCGTCTTCTGAAAGCTCTCGCACTTGAGCTCGACGCTCGCTGCACCCGCGCGTGCAGCGAGCGTGGACGACGAGAACATCGGCGTGCGATGGATCAGCGGCGCGATGCGCGCGTGCGCCTGGCGGATGTCGGAGAGGGTGACCATGGGCGCTCACGCTACGCGCGCACCGGCGGCGGCACAATCCCGCGTGCGGTGGCGCACCGGAAGTCCAGGGCGCATCGTTGCGCATGAACCTTGGCGCCACCTTCCGCTCCCCCACCGCGCGCGTGCTCGCCGCGCTCGTCGCCGGCCTGATCGTCGGCACCAGCATCGCGATGTCGCACGACGCAGCGCTCCTCGGCGTCGCCGAAGGCATGGAGCCACTCGGCGTGCTGTGGGTGAATGCGATTCGGATGACGGTGATTCCGCTCGTCGTGTCGCTGCTCATCACCAGCGTGTCGGATCGGTCAAGCGTCGCCGTTGGGCGGCTCGGCCTCCGGTCGCTCGTCGTCTTTGTCGCGCTGCTGTTGTTCGGCGCCGCCTACTCCGTGATCGCCGTGCCGTGGGCGATGCAATGGCTGACGATCGATCCGGCCACCAGTGCGTCGCTGCGCGCCGGCGTCGCGGCAACAGCGGCCGAGACATCGGCGGCGATCCACGATGCGCCTGGCTTTCGCGCATGGCTCGTGGCGCTCGTGCCGACCAATCCCATTCAGGCCGCTGCTGAGGGACGTCTCCTTCCGCTCATCGTCTTCACGCTGTTGTTCGCGCTCGCGCTGTCGCGCATCGGCGCAGAGCTCGCCCAACCGGTGTTGCGCTTCTTCCGCGCGCTGGCCGCCGTGATGCTCGTGCTGGTGCGATGGGTGATTGCGCTCGCGCCACTGGGCGTGTTCGCGTTGATCGTTCCGACCACGGCGCGGTTGGGCGCCTCCGCCGCCGGCGCGCTCGGCTACTACCTGGCGGCGACCATCGGGTTGTCGTTCGTGTTCCTGCTGTTGCTGTATCCGGTCATTGCCATTGCGGCGCGCGTATCCATTGGGCGGTTCGCGCGAGCGGCGCTGCCGGGCCAGGCCGTCGCGCTGGGGACGAGCTCGTCGCTCGCGGCGCTTCCCGCGCTCATCGACGGTGCAGACCGCGTGCTCGGCATGTCGAGCGCGGTGAGCGGCTTCGTGCTGCCACTCGCCGCGTCGACGTTCAAGATCACGTCGCCCGTGGCGAAGGTGACGGGCGCCATCTTCCTCGCGCGGCTCTATGGTGTGGAGGTCGGCTTCATGGCGCTGCTCACGCTGATTGCGGCGAGCATCCTGCTGAGCGTGAGCACGCCGGGTGTGCCGCACGCGTGGCTGGTCGTGCTCGCCCCAATGCTGTCGGCGGCGGGGATTCCGCCCGAGGGTATTGGGCTGCTCATGGCGGTCGACATCATTCCCGACATGTGCTACACGACGGTGAATGCGACGGGCTACCTGGGCGCGGCGGCGATCGTGGGCCGGGGAAATTCGTCGTCCGGACTCGAGCCTTTGCGATAGGTCCGTCACGCTGTTGTCTCCAGTTCCAGGCGCCGTACGGTGCGTCGGCGTCAGGAGTAGGGCTCGTGCAGTGGCGATTGTTGAAACGCCGATTCGGCCAAGGGGCCGCGCCGATCACGCCGATACGACGTGCTTTTCGGAACGGATCAGCGTCATCCGCTCCTATCGTCAGAGCCCGTCGTCAGGCCCGTCGTCAGAGCCCGTCGTCAGAGCCCGTCGTCAGAGCCCGTCGTCAGAGCCCGTCGTCAGAGCCCGTCGTCAGAGCACGTCGTCAGAGCACGTCGTCAGAGCACGTCGTCAGAGCACGTCGTCAGAGCACGTCGTCAGAACACGCCGTTGGTGCACGCCCTCAGAAGCACGACGCCGCCGGGTTCGAACCCAGACGGCGAACGCTGAGAACGCTGACACGACGCGCGCTGAGAACGCCGGAACTGCGAGAGAAGCATTTGCACCCTCGCGCACTCGCGATGCCAAACGCAGGTCCAGCGACACCTGCGCCTGCGAAACAGCACCTCGCGATCTGCGTATCTTCCGTCATGCCCGACGACCCCCGCCCACCACTCCCTGCCACGATCGACCGCGCCTCCGTCGACCGGATTCTCGCGCGCGCACTCGAGCTCCAGGCGTTCAGCGCCACTGATCCCGAGGGGCGGCTCAGCGAGGCGCAGCTCGTCGCGCTCGCGAAGGAGGTCGGGCTCGATCCGGTCAACCTTCGCCAGGCCATGGCCGAGGAGCGGACGCGCGCCGCGGTGGCGGAGCCGGAAAGCGGTGTGCTCGCCACGCTTTACGGCGGCGCCACAGCCAGCGCGGAGCGCACGGTTCGCGGCACGCCGCAGCAGGTGCTCAAGGCGCTCGACGACTGGATGCAGCGCGAGGAGTCGCTCGTCCCGCAGCGCTACTTCGGCGAACGCATCGTGTGGGAAGCGCGCAACGACTTCGTCTCCATGCTGAAGCGCGGCGTCAGCGGTCGCGGGCACGCACTGGTGCGGCCCTCGAGCGTGGGCGCCACGGCTATCGCAGTGGATGAGAACCGAGTCGTCGTCCGCCTCGACGCACAGTTGAGCGGGAGCCGCGCCTTCATGGCGAAGCAGAACGTCGCCCTCGCGGGAGCGACGGTCGTCGCAGGCGGCATCCTTGCCGCGCTCGCCTTTCCGCCGCTCGCCTTCATCGCGCCCGCGGTCATCGGCGTGCCGCTCGGCCTCGCCGCGTCGCGCTCCGCGCATGCGCGCAACGTGGCGCGTGCGCAGCTCGCGCTCGAACAGGTGCTCGACCGCCTCGAGCGAAATGAGGCCGGCCGGCCGCCGTCACTCATCAGCATGCTCGCGGCCGCCGTGGGCGTCCGCGACATGCCGCGCGGCTGAGCGCTACCGCACGCCGGCAATCACGAACGGCCGGCGCATCGCACGATCGGCAAGCCAACTCAGTCCGCGATTGCTGAGGATCACGACAAAGCCGAACAGCGTGAGCGATTTCACCTCGCGGCGCGAGATCTTCACGACGTCGCGACGCGCGAGCGCTGCGGGATTCGTCGTCAGGTCGCGGAGCGTCGCATACGCGAAGAGCAGCGGAAGCACGCAGAACAGCCGGATCTGAACGGCGCGGCGCGGAATGAGCAGCAGGTAGCTCCGTGCACCGTCCAGGTCGTGCCATGCGAGCTGGACGAGCGTGGCGAGCGCGTCCCGCGTTCCGCGCAGGCGCTCCGGCGCGAGGATCGTCGCGTGGCTGCTGCCGTGCTCGCGCAAGAGATCCTCCGGGATGTAGATCGAGTTCTCCTGCTCGGCGTCGGTGGCGACGTCCTTGAGGATGTTCACCGTCTGGAGCGCCTCGGCAAATGCGCGGCACTTCTCGCGCAGCACCGCGTACTGCCGGTCGCCAATGCTCGGCGCGTGCTCGTGCCAGAGATCCGTCAGCAGGTAGCCCACCGTCCCCGCGACGTAGTAGCAGTACTCCTTGTACTCGTCGAGGCTCTGGATGCGAATGCCATGCGGATACAGCAGGACGAACTTCCGCATGCCACCGATCATCTCACCCACCCAGCGCTTGACGTGAACGCGGGTTCCGGCGGGCAGCGCGCGAAAGAGGACGAACACCAGGTCCGCATGCTGCGTGAGACGCACGTGCGCCGGCTCACCCGTCAACGTCCTGACGCGCGAGGGAAATGCGTCCGCCGCATCGCGCTCGTCGAAGCAGCGGAGCAGCTCGTCGAGCAGCGCGGCCTTGGACTCCGCGGGTGCGGACGGCTCATCCTCCAGCGTATCCGCGATGCGGCACAGCAGGTAGGCCGCGAGCACGGCACGACCGAGTGTTCCGGGCAGGACGCGAATGCTGAGCGCGAACGTGCGCGACACGGCGGGCAGGATCTCCCGCCCGAACCGCTCCGCATGCGCGAGGCGATCTCCGTCCGACTCGACGCGAGGCGCCGTTGGATCGTGCTCGGTGGGCGTTAGACTTCTCGTCACTCCGAAAAGTACTCCGTTTCCCAGCCGATGCCCGCCTCACGCCCAACCGCCTTTCGCGGCATTTATCGAGACGACGCGGACGCTCGCGCCGTCTACAGCGAGGCCGCGGGCATCGCGCAGATCATCCCGCGCGCCGTCGCGATCCCCGAGGACGCGGAGGACGTCGTCGCACTCGTGCAGTGGGCGGCGGCCGAGTGCGTCCCGCTGGTTCCGCGCGGTTCGGGCAGCAGCATGTCGGGCGGCGCCATTGGCGACGGCGTCATCGTCGACCTGAGCCGGCTCACCACCATTCACGACGTGAACGCGGCGGAGCGGACCGTGCGCTGTGGACCGGGCGCCCTGCGCGGAGACGTGGACGCAGCGGCGCGCGCACTCGGGTTGAACTTTCCCGTCGATCCATCGAGCGGGAAGTACTGCACCCTGGGCGGCATGGCGTCCACCAACTCGGCTGGTGCGCACACGCTGCGCTACGGTGCGATGCGCCCGTGGGTGCAGGCGCTCGACTGCATCTTCGCCGACGGTTCGCGCGCGGAGCTGCGTCGCGGCGCTCCACCGCCGAATGCGGAACCGGTGCGCCGCTTCCTCGCGGACGCGGGCGCGCTCGTCGCCGCTGAGCGCGTGTCTCCGTCGCATCATCCGGGCGTACGAAAGGAATCGTCGGGGTATGGGCTCGCGACCTACGCGGAGTCTGGAGACCTCGTGGACCTCATCGTCGGCTCCGAGGGCACGCTGGTGATCATCGTGGGGCTCGAGCTTCGCCTCGCGCCGCTTCACGCAGCGACCGCCAGCGTGCTCGGCGCTTTCGCGACGCTCGACGATGCGGTGCTCGCCGCCGGCGATGCGCGCGTCGCGGGCGCCAGCACGTGCGAACTCCTCGATCGCACCTTTCTCGACGTCGCGCGTCGAGGCGGCGCGTCGGTCCCGGTGCCCGAGGAGACGGAGGCGGTGTTGCTCGCGGAGGTTGAGGGCGAGTCGGCCGACGCATGCGCCGAGTTGGCTGGTGCGCTGAGCCGGCGCTTTACCGCCGCCCGGGCGACCACCGTCGCACTCGCGCTCGACGCCGAGACCGAGCACGCCATGTGGGAACTCCGTCACGCGGCGAGTCCCATTCTCAGCCGCCTCGACCCCGCGCTCAAGTCGATGCAGTTCATCGAGGACGGCTGCGTGCCGCCCGAGCACCTGGCAGAGTACGTCCGCGGCGTGCGTGCCGCGCTCGACAGACAAAGTATTCGAGGCGTGATCTTCGGCCACGCGGGCGATGCGCACATGCACGTGAACCCGCTCGTGGACCTTCGCGTGCCCGACTGGCGCGCGCGCGTTGACGCACTGCTGGCGGAGGTGACCGCACTCGCGGCGCGGCTGGGTGGAACGATCACCGGCGAGCATGGCGACGGACGCCTCCGTGCACCGTTGCTCGCTCAGCTGTGGCCCGCGGCGACGCTCGAACGTTTTGCCGCGATCAAGCACGCGTTCGATCCCGCGGGGCTGCTCAACCCCGGCGCGAAAGTGCCCGCGCCCGGCGCGCGCGCCGTGGACCGCGTGAAGTACGATCCCGACCTGGCTCCCCTTCCCCCCGCCGCGCGGTTCGCGCTCGCACTGGTCGAGCGGGAGCGAGCGTACGCACGTCCTCGACTCGAGTTGCTCGAGTTGGCGCGTGGCCAGTAGAACTGACTCGTCGCTTGAATAGCTTTCTCCACGTCTCCAATCACACGTCGCCATGACTGCTGCTGCGCCCACCGTTCCGCGTCTCTACTACGAGCCGAAGGTGACCGTCCTCGCTCGGCCCGCGTTCAGCACGCCCGAGCATCTGCCGGTGGACTGGCAGGGCGAGAGCACCGACGGCGAGCGTCTCGCGGAGTTTGCGGGGCGTCTCTGCTACATGAGCCAGCACAATCCAGCTCGGCGCTCCACGCGCGACTACCTGGAGAACATCAAGAAGCAGGGCCACGGCAGCGTGCTGGAGCACGCGACCTACTCGCTGCTGATCGAGGGAGTGAGCCGGTCGCTCACCCACGAGCTGGTACGCCACCGCGCAGGATTCGCGTACTCGCAGCTCTCGCAGCGCTACGTGGACGAGAGCGAGGCGAATTTCGTCGTGCCTCCGGCAATCATCGGAGACCAGGCGCTCGAAAGCGCCTGGTCCGCGCAGATCGACAGCGCGCAGGGGACATATGTGTCGCTCGTCACACAGCTGATGGAGCGCTATGGCTGGGTGGCGGACAAGGTCCACCGCCGGAAGATGGCGCGTGAAGCCGCGCGCGGCGTGTTGCCCAACTCCACCGAGACGAAGATCGTCGTCACCGGAAATGCCCGGGCGTGGCGCACGTTGCTCGAACTCCGCTCCAGCGAAGGCGCCGAGCTGGAGATCCGTCGTCTCGCCGTGATGGTCCTCCGCGTGCTGCTCGCCGAGGCGCCCGCGTTCTTCTCGGACTTCGAGATTTACGAGGCAACCGATCGCCGCGAGGCGGCGCGAATCGGCTACCACAAAGTTTGATCGCTCGCGACGATATTTTTCATTGCGTTAAAAAATCTTCGCACCTATCTTCGGCGCGTTGCACGTGGCGTGCGTTTTGCCCGCGTGCGCGTGTGGAGATCAACGCCTGAGCAGGAAGGCGAACGGCGGGAATCACCGCCTGAGCTTACGCGCTCCTGGAGGAAGCGGCTCCGCCACGCAGTGCAGGAACCCAATTCCGGGGTTGGATGACGCGCATCGGTTTCGCGTACAATCAAAAGCCTGAACCCATTGCCGCCGATGAGGCGGCCGAACTGGCGCGCGCCGACGAGGAGCCGCCCAGTAACGGCGCTGGCGCGGCAACGCTCGTGGCGCCGTCGGCTGCCTCGCCCGCGGCCACCGTTGAGGACGAGTACGCCGAGTGGGACTCCGCCGCGACGATCAACGCTGTCGCTCGCGCCCTCTCCCTACATGGCGACGTGATCTTCCTCGAGGCGACGGAGGATTTTCCCCAGCGACTCCGCGCCGAGCGCCCCGACATCGTCTTCAACATCGCCGAGGGACTCCGCGGTCCCAATCGCGAAGCACACGTCCCCGCCATCTGCGAGTTCTACGGCGTGCCCTACTCGGGCAGCGATCCGTTCACGCTCGCGCTCTGCCTCGACAAGGCGCGCACCAAGGAGATTCTCCGCGCACGCGGCGTCCCCACCGCCGACTGGTGGCTGGTGCGCACCGTCGATGAACTGCGCGCACTCGTCGCACGCCATCCGCGGTTGCCGCTCTTCGCCAAGCCGGTGCACGAGGGATCATCGAAGGGCATCACCGAGCGGAATTACGTCGCGTCGCCCGACGCGTTGCAGCCCGTGGTGCTCGAGTTGCTCGAGCGCTACCAGCAGCCCGTCATCGTCGAGACCTTCCTCCCAGGCGCCGAGTTCACCTGCGGCGTGCTCGGCAACGGAACGTCGGCGCGCGTGATGCCCATCGTCGGGATGAACTTCGCCGCATTGCCGGCGGGCGCTCTTCCGATCTATGGCTTCGAGGCCAAGTGGCTGTGGGACCGGCCCGAGGAGCCGCTCGACATCTTCTCGTGCCCCGCGGACATCAGCGAGACGCTCCGCTCCGAGATCGAAGATGTGGTGCTGCGCGCCTATCAAGGACTCGGCTGCCTCGACTGGTCGCGTGTGGACGTCCGACTCGGCGCCGATGGCCGCGCGAACATCGTCGAGGTGAATCCGTTGCCCGGCATCCTGCCGGACGCGGCCGACAACTCGTGCTTGCCCAAGGCCGCTCGCGCTGCGGGCCTGGATTACGACGCGCTCATCGGCGCCTGCCTCCGCGCCGCTGCGGAACGACAGGGCATCTCCCTGCACCGGAGCCACGCGTGAAGATCGGCATCCTCTTCGACAGCGCGAGCGCGACCGGTCTCGCGGCCGATGCGTCGATCATCCAGACGGTTGGCATCGTCGAGGCGTCGCTGGCCAACGAGGGCAACGAGATCGTCCGCGTCCCCGTGAACCCGGACGCCAAGTGGATCGACCGCCTGCGTCGAGCGCATGTCGATCTTGTCTTCAATCTGTGCGAAAGCATCGATGGCGTCGCCGCGCTGGAGCCGCCGGTTATCTCGGTGCTCGAGCTCCTCTCCCTTCCATATACGGGCAGCTCCAGCTGGACGACGTCGCTCACCTTGCGCAAGCACGTCGTGAACGCCGCGCTGGATCGCGTCGGGCTTCCCGTGCCGAAGTTCGCGCAGGTGCGCCGCGGCGGCGCCATTCCCACCGTGGGCTTCCCCGCCATCTGCAAGCCGGCGGCGGAAGACGCGTCCATCGGCATCGAGCAGCGCTCGGTGGTGCGCACCACGCGCGCGCTCACGGAGCGCGTGGGCGCGATGCTCGAGCGGTGGGACGAGGTGCTGGTGCAGCGCTATGTCGACGGCCGCGAGGTGAACGTCGGCATCCTGGGCGACGCCACGCTTCCCATCGCCGAGATCGACTTCGGCAACATGCCGAAGGGGATGTGGCGCATCGTCACGTACCGCTCGAAGTGGGAGGGCGGTTCCGACGAGGACCTCGGTTCGGCGCCGCGGTGTCCTGCGCGCCTGCCCGCGAGCGTGGCGTCTCAGCTGCGGCGCATCGCGATGGCGGCGTGGCGGATCGTGGGCGGTACGGGTTACGGCCGCGTGGACATGCGCATCGACGAGCGAGGCCGACCGTGGATCCTCGAGGTGAACGCGAACCCGGACATCTCGCCAGACGCCGGCCTCGCGCGCATGGCACGCGTCGCCGGCATCGAGTACGGGGCACTCGTGCGAAAGGTGTGCGAGCTGGGACTCGAGCGTTCGCGCAGCGGCATGACCACGGCCGAGCACTGGCAGCTCGCCCGCCGGCTGTCCGGCTTGACCATACCGGATCCGGAGCTCGACCTGTTCATCGCCGGCGAGGCATAGCGACGATGAACCTGTCTCCGCTGCGGCTTGAAGATCGCCCTCGTGTCGAGGAGATCCTGCTGGCGACCGCAGCATTCTCGTCGGAAGAAATTGGCGTCGCTCTCGAGCTGTTCGACCAGGGTGCAGATCCTTCGCCGGTGGCTCAGGATGACAAAGTGCATGCGCCATCCGGTTGTCATCCTGAGCGCAGCGAAGGATCTGCACCTCCCGACTACGAGTTCATCGGCGCCTACGACACGGACGGCCGGCTGATCGGCTACGTGTGCTTCGGCCCGACGCCAGCCACGGATGGGACGTACGACCTCTACTGGCTGGCGGTGGATCCCGCCGCGCAGGGAAGCGGCGCCGGTCGCGCATTGGTCCGTCGTGTGGAACGAGAGCTCGAGCTGCGTGGTGCTCGGCTGCTCGTCGTGGAAACGTCATCACGCCCCGATTACGCGCACACCCGGAAGTTCTACGCACATGCCGGCTATGCCGAAGCAGCCCGCGTGCGCGACTTCTATGCTCCGGCGGACGACCGGATCATCCTCACCACACGCCTCACGGCACGAGAGCGCGGAGTAGCCACGCGATGAGTGACTGGCAACGAACGTTGAAGGACGACAGCATCAGCACGCTCGAGCAGCTTCGCGCATACGTCGTCGAGCGGTTCGGCGAGGATGCCGCAGAACGGGAGATCGACGTCGAGGCGCTGCGCCCCGCCTTCGACAACTTCCAGATGCGCATCACCCGCGAGTCGCTGGAGCAGATCAAGGAAGTGGGCGACCCGAACTGGCTGCAGTTCATCCCCTCCGTGCAGGAGATGGAGATCGTCGACGGCGTCATCGACTCCCTCGACGAGGTCGGCGACTCGCCGGTGCCGAACATCACGCACCGCTATCCCGACCGCGCGCTCTTCCTCGTCAGTCCCATCTGCGCCAGCTATTGCCGCTTCTGCACTCGGCGTCGCAAGGTGGGTGATCCGGAGAAGATCTCGCTCAAGCAGTACGAGTCCGCGTTCCAGTACCTGGCCGAGCACACCGAAATCCGTGACGTCATCCTCTCGGGCGGCGATCCGATGATGCTGAGCGACCAGCGCCTGGAGTACATCTTCCAGCGGCTGCGCGCCATTCCGCACATCGAGATCATTCGCCTGGGCAGCCGCATCACGTCGCACCTGCCCGAGCGGATCACGCCGGAGTTCTGCGACATGGTGCAGAAGTACCATCCAATCTTCATGAACACGCACTTCAACCACCCGAGCGAGCTCACGCCCGCGGCCGTCGCGGCGCTGGACCGGCTGAGCCGCGCTGGCATCTCCCTCGGTTGCCATACGGTGTTGCTCAAGGGCGTGAACGACGACCCGCACGTGATGATGAAGCTCATGCACGAGCTGCTCAAGGCGCGCGTGCGGCCGTACTACATCTATATGGCTGACCAGGTCGCGGGCGGCGAGCACTTCCGCACCACGGTGCAGAAGGGACTCGAGATCATCCAGGCACTTCGCGGCTGGACGTCCGGGCTCGCGGTGCCGCAGTTCGTCATCGACGCACCCGGCGGCGGTGGCAAGGTGCCGCTCCTGCCCGAATACGTTGAGGAGATCACCGACGACGAGGTGGTCTTCCGCAACTATCAGGGCCAGCGCTTCACGTACAAGCAGCCGAGGCAGCCCATTCCCGCGACGATGCCGGGGATCGCAGCGCAGCACGGCGTCGTGCCCATCGAGGCGGGCAAGGCTGCGAAGAAGAAGCGCGCGGCGCGCCGGAGAAAGTCCGCGAACGGCTAAGTCGTCCCGAGCGGAAAGCCTGCCCTGAGCCCTTCGGCTTCGCTCAGGGTGAACTTCGTGGAGGGACCTGCTTTGGGCCCCGCTACGCCGAACCGACCTGCTCACGCACTACCGCGAGCGCCTCGGCCGTGATCGGATAGGTGTGCTCGGGCGCCGGGTAGCGTCGCGCGCGCACGTCATCCGCCCACGCGCGCACCGCCGCCGACAGATCGTCTTTCGCTGACGCATACTGCCGGACGAACCGCGGCAGGCGACCTTCGGTAAAGCCGAGCAGGTCGTGGTAGACCAGCACCTGTCCGTCCATCTCCAGACCGGCACCGATGCCGATGACGGGGATACGCACCCGCTCGGTGACGATCGCCGCCACCGGCGGCGGCACCGCTTCGATGATGAGGCCGATACATCCGGCTGCCGCGAGGTCGTCGGAGTCGCGTATGATCGCGATGGCCTGCGACGGATCGCGACCACGCGCCTTGTACCCCTCGCGCGTACGAACCGACTGCGGCAGCAGGCCGACGTGGCCGAACACGGGAATTCCCGCGGCGATGATCGCGCGCACGCGCGGCAGCATCTCCCCCGCGCCCTCGAGCTTCACGGCGTCGCAGCCGGCTTCGCGCATGAAGCGTTGCGCCGACGACACCGCCTGCGCGTCGCTCGCCTCGTATGACCCGAACGGCAGGTCGCCGACCACCGGCACATCCGCCAGCGCTCGACGCACCGCCCGCGTGAGCATGACCAGCTCGTCGAGGGAGATCTCGCGCGTGGACGAGTAGCCCAGCACGGTCATCGCCGCCGAGTCGCCGACCAGCACGACGTCCACGCCGCCCGCTTCGGCAATCCGCGCGGATGGATAGTCGTACGCTGTGAGCATCACGATCGGCTCGCGGCGCGCGTACAACTCGGTCAATCGGCCGAGACGTGGTGACATCGTCATGCGCGCGATCCGATGATCACATTGTCGATCAACCGCACGCCGCCGATGCGCGCGGCGATGGGAACGAGTGTCTCACCATGGAACAGCTCGACGGGAGCGAGCGTGTCCGCGGACACTGCCGCGAGGTACTCCGGGACGATGCCGCCTGCGTCCAGCACCGCTCGGCCAGCCGCCAGGGCTCGTTCCGCATTCGTCTCCCCTCCGGCCACCGAGTCGGCCACCGCATACAGCGCGCGCGACAACACCGGCGCGGTTGCGCGCGACGCCGCATCGAGCAATGCGTTCCGGCTCGACATCGCCAAGCCGTCCGCCTCGCGCACGGTGGGGCAGATCTCGACGCGCACCGCAATGTCGAGGTCGAGCACGAGCCGGCGGATGATCAACGCCTGCTGCGCGTCCTTCTGGCCAAAGAACGCATCGTCGGGCTGCACCATGTTCAGCAGCTTCGCGACGACGGTTGCAACGCCACGGAAATGCTGCGAGCCGCGCACCACGCCCTCGAGCGGCGCGGAAAGACCGGTGACTTCTACCACCGTCGCGAAGCCGTCGGGATAGACCTCGCTCGCGGGTGGAGCAAAGAGCACGTGGACTCCCGCCGACGCCGCGTGCGCCGCGTCCTTCGCCTCGTCGCGCGGATACCGTGCGAGGTCTCCGGGATCGTTGAACTGCGTTGGGTTCACGAACAGCGAGACGACCACGAAGCCGCAGACGTCTGCAGCGCGACGCATCAACGTGAGGTGGCCGTCGTGAAACGCGCCCATCGTTGGCACGAGTCCCACGCGCGCACCGCGTGCGCGCGCCGCGCGCACGGCCGCGCGCATTTCGCGCACAGTACGGATGATGATCATGCGCGCTGGCTCGCTGATGCCGTCGCGAGATCCTGCGTCGCGCCGGCCAGGGCATCCCACAGCGCGAGCAGGTCCGGCGCTGCCTGCGCCACCGCCGCGCGCTGCCGCGCCACCGTCGCCACGTCGCCGCGCGCGATCGGCCCCGTGAGCGCGGCCGGTGCGCCGAGCGCGGCCCAGTTGTCCACGGTCGCGCGGACGAGCGGCACGAGGTCGGCCCTGTCGAGGCCCGCGCTGCCAGCGAGTCGTTCAGCCATGCCTTCGAGTGTCATGAGATAGTTCGACGCCGCCGATGCGGCGGCGTGGTAGAGCGCTCGCTGCTCCGCGACGACGACGCGCGCGCGCATGCCCAGCCGGCCTGCGAGCGCCTGCGCCAGAGCGAGCGCGCGCGGTGTGCTACCGTCGATGGCGCACGTCGCGCCGGCAAAACTCGCGGTGCCGCCCGCCACGCTGAGCAGTGGATGCATGGCGAACCGCTCATGTGGCGCAAGCAGCGCGAGCTCCGCAGACGCGCTGACGTGTCCAACGACAGGGCCCGCCGCGACCACGGACGCAGCCGCCGCAATCTCGCGGTCGCTGACGCACAGCAGCACGATGGCAGCGTCGGCACTCGTGGCGCCACGACCCAGTGGTCCGCGCACGGCCACTCCCTCGGCACGCAGCGCTGCACTGAGTGCCGTACCCATTCGTCCCTGTCCGATAACGTCGCACCAGCCCTCGGGAATGTCGCTCATCGCGATGTCGTAGGTAGGCAGAGCACGCGTGTCGGATGTCCTCATCACGAAGTACAAGGTGCTCTTGAGGGCGTGCTCTTGAGGGCGTGCTCTTGAGGGCGTGCTCTGAAGGGCGTGCTCTGAAGGGCGTGCTCTGAAGGGCGCGGCCCCGTTGGCGCATGAAAAATGTAGTCGGGCGCCCGCGTGGCCGCGTTTTGTCCGATGTCCCCACGCGCAGCTGTTCACTGCGCATGACAGCGAGGCGGCTCCGCCGGAGTTCCTCCGTTTGCGCGGGCGAGACATCGACTGCACACTGACGATCGGCAGCTCGCTCGGCGGACGGCACTCGCCGCGCGTCGCCGAGCGCGGCCTCAGTGCGCCGCTTCCGCCTGCGCGCGCGCGGCTTCCTCCACCACGCGCTGTGCCGCCTCGCTCGGCATCTCCTCGTAGCCCCGGAAATGCCGACGGAAGCTCGCTCGCCCATGCGTCATCGACTGCAGCGCACTGGCGTAGAGGTGCAGCTCCGACTGCGGCACCACCGCGCGAACGCGCGTGCCGGAAACGTCCTCCGGTGTCTCGGTGCCAAGGATATGCCCGCGCCGAGCGGAAAGATCGCCGAGCACATCACCCAGGGATTCCTCGGGCGTCACGATCTCGACTTCATCGAGCGGCTCGAGCAGCACCGGCTTGCACTTCGGCGCCACGGTCTTGAACGCCTGGATGCCGGCCATTTTGAACGACATCTCGTTCGAGTCCACCGTGTGGTACGATCCGTCGTACAGCTCGACCTGAAAATCCACGAGCGGAAAGCCTGCGAGCACCCCGCGCTCCGCCGCCTCCTGGATACCGCGCTCCACCGCCGGGATGAACTTGCTCGGGATGGATCCGCCAACGATGCAATCCTCGAAGCGAATCCCGTCGCCGCGTGGGGTCGGCATGATGCGCACCCAGCAGTCGCCGAACTGGCCGCGCCCCCCCGACTGCTTCTTGTGCTTGCCCTGCCCCTCGGCACGCGCGCGGATGGTCTCGCGGTACGCGATCTTGGGCTTGGACAACTCGGCGACGACGCCGAACTTGCGCTTGAGGCGAGCGAGCGCGACGTCGAGATGACGCTCGCCCATGCCGCTCACGAGCGTCTCGTGCGTCTCGGCATTCCAGTGCGTCTCGAACGTGGGATCCTCGTCGTGCAGCCGGTGCAGTCCGAGTTGCAGCTTTTCCTCGTCGGCGCGGTTCACGGGATGAATCGCCATCTGCACCAGCGGCTCCGGGAACTGGATCTGCGGCAGGCGGACGGGATGCGCGCGCGTGGACAGCGTATCGTTGGTGTGCGTGTTCCGCAGCTTGGCCACGCATCCGATGTCGCCGGCGTGCAGGCGTCCCACCTCCGTGCGGTCGCGCCCTTGCGCCACGGCGATGTGGTTGAGCTTCTCGGTGCCTTCACGCGTCGCGTTATAAAGCTCGTCGCCATTGCGCACGGAGCCCGAGAGGATGCGAAAGACGCTGACGTCGCCCACGTGCGGCTCACTCTGGGTCTTGAACACGAGCGCGGAGAACGGCGCATCGTCGCGGGCGTGGATCTCCACCGTGTGATCGCCCTCGGCGCCCTTGAAGGCGTGGATCTCCTCCATGTCGTAGGCGTTCGGCATGAGCTCCACGATCGTCGTCAGCACGGCGCGCGTGCCGTAGTTGAGCGTGGACGAGACGCAGAAGAGCGGGAAGAGCTCCATGCGCTTCATCGCTTCCTTCATCGCCGCGATGGCTTCGTCGCGCGAGATCTCCTCGCCATTGAGGTAGCGCTCCAGCAGGGTGTCGTCCGTGGCCGCGATGGTCTCGATGAGCTCGGCGTAGTAGCGGTCGAACTGCGGCTGGACCTCGGCGGGGACGTCGGTCTCCTCATAGGCACCGCTCTTCACGCCGCGTGCGTAGACGTGTGCCTTCTTGTCGAAGAGGTTGACGATGCCGTGGAAGTCGGTGCCCTCACCCACCGGCACCTCGATGGGGATCACCTTGTTCGTGAGCTTCGTCTTGATCTGCTGGTAGATGGCGTCGAAGTTCGCGTGCTCCTTGTCCATCATCGAGATGACGAAGAGCACGGGGTCGCGGCGGGCCATCGCCTCGCGGAACATGCGCTCGGTGCCGACTTCCACTCCGGCGGTGGCGCCGATGACGCAGAGGGCGCCGTCGGCGGCGGCGAGGCCGGCAATCGCGTCGCCCTGGAAGTCGGCGAAGCCCGGCGTGTCGAGCAGGTTGATCTTGCTGTCCATCCACTCGGCGTGTGCGCAACCGAGGTTGATCGAGAAGCCGCGTTCGATTTCCTCCGGCGCCGTGTCCGTGAGGGCGCTTCCATCGGTGACGCTGCCGTGGCGTTTAGTGGTGCCGGACACGAAGGCGAGCGCGTCGACCAGGCTGGTCTTGCCGCTGCCCCCGTGTCCGACCACCGCGATGTTGCGGATCTCCGATCCCTGGTACTCCCGCATGCGCGTACCTCACTGGCTTGCTTCGAGAGGGTGCCGATGCGTGGAGCCGCGCCGAGCGAGCCTCGCGGTGGCGCCTGTCGCTGGTGCAGCGAAACACGAAGGCGCCGGTGGGGTCGTCGCGCTGGACAAGCGCGGCGCTCCACATGGCGCCCTTCATAGTCGGCGGCGACTGACGAGACGAGAACATCGGCATGAGTGCTTCCGGCCCCACCTTTCGAACGGTCGCTGTACAAATGGAGGGCGTGGCGGGTGCTGTCAAGCGGACGTCTGGCACCATACGCGGAACGGCCCGCTCGCAGGCGGGCCGTTCCCATATCTCTGACAGTGCAGGGTTCGTGAGGCTCAGTCCCCCTCGTAGTCAAAGGCTAGTCCATCAGCTTCGCGAAGCCGGTCGAGCAGCGATTCCAGCGGTGCGAAGACCGGGGCGGCGAGTCCCACGACGGGAGTCAGCGACACGGTGATGGCGCGACGCGCGCCCTCGGGCCAATCCGGCATCGACAGGCCGGCGACGAGCCGGCGAATCAGCTGCCCACACTCGCCCAGCAGCTGCGCGGCGGTGTTGTTGAGAATGTCCAGCGGGATCTCGAGATCATGCGTGACGAGCTTTCCCGTCCCCACATCGCGCCATGCGGCATCGCCGATTGCGCCCCGCTCTGCCCACACGCCGAGATGGCGAATGGCGTCCAGATTGTCGTGCCCCTCTCCCGTGCGGTGGGACTCCACCGCCGCGGCCAGTGCCAGCGCCAGCAACTCCGGACTCGGAACGCCGTAGAGCGTCACGATGTCCCGTGCAGGCCGCTCCGTAGCGAGCTGCGAGGGAACCGAATTCACATGCGCGAGCACCGGTGAGTGATCGGGGCTTTCCTCGAGCATCACGAGGACATCCATACCCCCCTCCTGAAAAAGACCCTGCGGTACAAACCCCTACGTCCACGACGAGCGAGCTCGACATGGAGTTTCGGCACCTCTCCGGTAAATCCGGAGTGTCCAAGAATCGAACACGATCATCTCACCAAAGTTCCTGAGCATGCGTCACGTCTGGGTGACGTGCGCGTTCCGGCTTCGGAACGACCCGGGCATGTTGCACACGATCACGTTGGCGAGGGCAGAAAAGCATTTCGCATACCACCTGCAGAGTGCGATTGCCCCGACGAGGATCGTGTGTGCGTCGCGTGCGGACCTGCTCCGTGCGCGTGCTGCCGCGCGGGCGGCCAGCGACCAGATCGCGGGTGACGCAGCGCTCACGGTGCCTCGAGTGCCGCGATCACGCAGTGAAGAGTGGGGAGATGAACGTGTTGAGCGCGCGGAGACACCATCATCGCGCTCACTACAAGAACCACGGGATGCCTATGACGCGTCACATCGTAATGGAATCCTCACACTACGGCGCTGACTTGCGGTTCTAGCATTGTGATGTAGGTCGTCGAATGGATGCCACACTGTGCGGTGGGGCTTCGGCAATTCTAAGAATCGGGCCACGGGCGCGGATGGCCGAAACGCAAACGCGCCCGCCAGAAACTGGCGGGCGCGCGGCACAGGCTATGATCGTCAGCTATCAGGGTCCGTCTATCTGCGACGCAGTGCAGCCCGACTCCGTTGCTGGATCGCATGACCTGCCGGAAGACGTCGTATAAATGGTGAAGTGCTTGATGCGGCGAGACAGCACACCACCCCACGAGTCAACATACGTACGAAGCGTCGCGTCTGTCGCGAATTCATTCACGACGGGGGCGTTCATCGACGTCGCGTAGAGAATGTTGAACTTGGAGATGTCCGCCGCCCCGCGAGCAGCTGGCGAGTACATGTAGATCCACACCCACTTGCTCGGGCTGCTGGATGGCACGAAGCGCAGCGCTGGCGAGAAGTCGACCCACGTACCGGACTTCGTTGTGCGCACCTCCGCATGAATCTTCACGGCGCCCTTCGCCGGTTCACATGGGCTGTCCCACGTGCCAGGTCCGTAGCTACTCGTGGCCGGGTCACAGATGCTTCGCGCAGGGAAATACACGGCATTGTTACCCACGAAGAACACACCACCGTGCGGCCCAACAGTGAAGTCACCGGATGTGTTGCTCGGAGCGAACCCGTGCAGACTCAGCGAGGGATGACCCTCGGGCGCCATCATCATGGGCGCCGCTCCCTCGGTCGCCTCATGCGGCGCCGAGACCCCGTTGTCCATGCAGCCAGCGATCACGAAGGTCGTGACGAGCGTGCTGACGGTCTTCCAATTGGTGCGACGCATTCTTTTGTCTCGACTATGCTGAAAAACGACGCTGGTCTCCGACTTCGGAGATCAGCCGTCGCACACTTTAAAGACGACGCACTCAGTAGTATGGCACATTACTGACGAAACGCCGGTTCGTCCGACCCGCGAAGTATGCTGCCGGAACGGCGTCGGTCAATAGTGGACTAAGTGTCAATTTTCAATACATCGAATCGGCTCTTTAGCTTCGGATTGTTCAGGACTTCCGGATGGTTCTCGTAGCGCGCCACTGCCTCGTCCACCATCGACTGCGCGTGCGGCCGAAGCGATACGCCGAATTCTGACACCAGCCACGCCGCGGCAGCGACGTCGGTCGAATGCGCCACTCGGAGCGCGAGGTCGAGCACTGAAGCCGCCTCTGCGAAAGAGCCCTCGTCGATGAGTTGGTGGAGGCGGATCGCCTGAATCAACTCACGGCCCGAGAACCACTCACCAAGCCGCTCACTCAGGGCTTCCCCGCGTTCCAGCGCCTTCTGCGTCCCGTCTACGTCGCCCAGCTCGTACCGGCACAAGCCCAACCCGCCGTACGCGCCGGCCTGAATCGGTACCTGCCCGATGCGCGCCGCGAGGTCCACCACAAGCTCATAGGTGTCCGCTGCCTCGCGGGGCTTGTCGTTGTCGCGCTCGAGATGCGCCAAGTTGAATGTCGCGTACAGTTGCTCTTCGCTGTTCTGCACCATGGACGTGAGGCGCAGTGCCTCGGAGAACGCGCGGAACGCTCGCTCATAGTTGCCAATGCGCCCCGCGAGTACGCCAAGGTTGAGCTCCGCACGCCCCCATGACTCAATGATTCCGGCGGTGCGCGCCTCGTCCACAGCGATCGTCAGCAGGCGCCACGCCTCATCGGGGTTGTTGCACATCATCTCGAGCACACCGATGTTGTTCAGCCCGCGCACGCGCCGGAACGCATCCCCGAGCGACGTCGCGATGTCCAGCGCCTGCACGAAGAGCTCCCTGGCGCGCGGTGCATTCTCCAGCTGGATCGTCACAGCCAGGCGATTGCACGCATCCGCCAGCAGGACCACATCATCGCCACGCCGGGCGATCGTCACCGCTTCTTCCGCGACGCGCTGTGCGGCACGCAGGTCGCCAAGCCGCCAGTGCATCTGCGCGACGAGCAGCAACACTGCAGCGCGCTCCATGTCGGCGTTCCATGCGCTTGCTTCGGCTTCGAGCGCCAGCAGCACTGTGAGGGTGTCCTGCGCCCCTTCCCCGCGCTTCATCCGCACGAGCGCACGGGTTCTCTTCAGCCGCAGTACCTGCACCCGCTCTCCCTGTGCCTCGAACCACGCCAGCGCCTTGTCGCAGAACGACTCGGCGTCCTCATAACGACCGGCGATTTCGGCGAGCGAAGCCAGTCGCACACGCACGTCAGCCAGGGCGGCGTCGGTCGGTGCATTGCGCTCCGCCACCCCAAGCAGATCGGCGACGGCACCCGTCTCGTGGACGACGAGGGCATCATCCGCGGCGAGCAGGGCGTACTTGTACGCCTCGCTCCTGTCCCCGGCCAGCTCGAAGTGACCGGCTATTTCCGCCGACGAGTGCCGCTCGTACTGCGCCAGCTCCCGCGCGATGCGGCCGTGCAATTCCGCACCGCGTTCGGGAGAGAGCCGGCCTCGCGCAAGGCGCGCCACCTCGTCGTGTGAGACGACGTACGCGGCGCGGCCTCGATCGTATGTGGGGACGAGCAACCCGCGCTCGAGCAAGCGCTCCAGGCCCTGCCTGGCGTCGGCGGCAACGATGGCACTATCGAGCAGCAATGCTTCCTCGCACTCGCGTCCGAGCACGGCGGCGGCCTCGAGCACCGCGCGCGATGAATCGGACAGCCGGGACATGCGGCGAGCGATCAGGTCATCGAGCGTCGCGGGAGTGGGCAGTTCGCTGACGGGGCTCCATTGCCAACCCGCGTCTCCACGAGCCACATGCCCGGCCTCTTCGAGGTCACGCATCAGGTGCGTGAAGACGAGCGGATTGCCCTCGGAGTGCCGGTAGACGTATGCCAACAAATCGCGCCCAATCTCCGCGGTGCCCATAGCAGCCTCGAGCCACCGCTTGACGTTGTCGCGTGTCAGGCGCGTGAGCACGATCTCGTTGTGGCGCGGTCGCGTTGCGAGACGTGCCCAGCGTTCCATGGCGTCGTCCGCTGTGCCGCTCTGTACCGTGATGGCGAGCAGGATCCGCTCGCTCTCCAGCTGCGTGATCAAATACTCCAGAGCGTCCCACGACGCGGCGTCGGCCCACTGGAGATTCTCGAGGAGGAGGAGCAGCGGTCGTTGCTGCGCAGCGAGGCGAAGAAAATCGGCCAGCTCCTCGAGCAGCAAGGTCTTGCTGCCTCCGCCACCCGCATCGCCGCCCACGCGCTCGAGCGTTGGGTCCACGGACGGCAGCTCGCGCCAGAGGCGCGCGCTCTTCACCGGCAGGCGGCGGACGGCGCGGAGCACCTCGATCCACAATGAGTACGGCGCAGCGAAGCGCGTCTCCCGACAGCTGGCCACGATGAGCGAGCCGCCGCGCAGGCGCACCTCGGGCGCGATCGCGCGCACGAGCGCGCTCGTGCCCACACCGCGCTCGCCCACGACGGCAACGATGCGTCCGGCACCGCGCACCATGTCGTCGAGATAGTCGTTCAGCTGCGACAGCGGCTCCGTGCGGCCAACGAATCGCGAAAGATCCAGCACGCCCGACGGGGGCGTGAAGGCGCGCGCGACGGCATCGATCCCAGCGGCGTTGCGCGCCTGTCGTGCGGCCGTGATCAGCGCCGGAAAGGAGGTGCCATGCTCCGGAGCCGTGGCGATGCCGAGGGATAGCGTGAAGCGATGCGGCTGGTCTGCTCCGCCCGCCGCAAACCCGTGCGCGCGCACGGCAGCGAGCAATCGCCCCGCCACGGTCGAGGCCGGAATGGTCGAAGCATCGAGCAGGAGGATCAGCTCGTCACTCACAATCGTCACGGCATCGTTGCCGCGCAGGTTGCGGCGGACGAACTGCGTCAGCTCGCGGAGCAGCGCCGCAGCGCGCGCGTCGCCTACGACGGCGCGTACCTCATTCATCCCATCGACGACGAGGGAGCAAACGGCGAGCCGCCCCTCCGCCCCGGCCGCGCTGGCCTGGGACGCGAGCTCCTCGAGAGGAAGCTGCCGAGCGAAATCGTCTGCGGCGATGAGCGGGCTGATCAACGGGGGCGTCTTGGTGGCGGCGTCGCCATGCGTGGGCCTTGGCGCGGCGCGATGTGCGCAACATACGTAGAGGAAGGCGCACCCTCTCCGCAAGCCACTATGCGGAGTTCAGGATTAACCATTCCAGCCCGCGGGCGTCTTCCTGAGGACACTTCACCGGATCCGCCGCCATGCCATTCCCGACCGCCCGACGCGCCCTCGCGCTCATCCTCGCCGCCGCCGCGGGCTTCAGCGCTCCGGCGAGCGCGATGCGCGTCTCGTTTGCCCCTGTTTCCAGCCAGCTGGCTGCGTTGGGGCAGACACAGTCCCGCGAGCAGACCGCCGACCAACAGGTTCAGCAGGTGCTGAACCGGTTGGCCTTCGGCGCGAGACCGGGCGACGTCGCCAAGGTTCGCGCGCTTGGCGTAGACAGGTGGATCGAGCTCCAGCTTACGCCCGATCGCATCGACGACGTCACCGCGGATCGCATCGTGGCGTCGTACGAGATGCTCTCAAAGCCGACGAGCGAGTTCGTCTCCATGTACGAAGAGAGCCAGATCGCCCTGCGGAAGCAGACGAAGATGCAGGCTGCAGATGGAGACACGAGTAGCAAGCGCGACATGCGCGCCGAGCTCCTGCGCGACAATCCGGAGATGCGCGACAAGCTGCGGCAGAACCAGCGCGTCCTTGGCGACGTGCAGTCCTCCAAGCTCGCACGCGCGGTGTCCAGCGAGCGGCAACTCCAGGAAGTCATGGTGGACTTCTGGGAGAACCACTTCACGGTCTTCGCCGGCAAGGGGCTCGTCCGGCTCTACATCCCCGCGTACGACCGCGACGTCATTCGTCCCCGCGCGATGGGCAAGTTCCGCGACCTGCTCGGCGCCGTGGCCAAGAGTCCCGCGATGTTGTTCTACCTGGACCAGTGGCAGAGCGCGGCTGATTCCACGCATGCGACGCTCGTGGCTGCGCGTCGTCCCAATCCACGCGGCCGTGGCGGCGCGGCGGCGCTCCGTGGGGGGTTGACCATGGAGCAGATCACTCGCCTCGCGCCGAACCTCTCCGATGAGCAGCGCAAGCGCCTGGAAGGCATGACACCGGAGCAGCGGCTCGAGTTCGTCCAGCAGCGCGCGCAGCAGGGACAGGCGCGTGGTCGACGCGGCCTCAACGAGAACTACGCGCGTGAGCTGATGGAGCTGCACACGCTTGGCGTCGACGGCGGATACACGCAGCAGGACATCATTGAAGTCGCGCGCGCGCTCACTGGTTGGACCATGAACCCGCGCCAGAACGCGGAGTTCACCTTCCAGCCGCAGATCCACGATGCGGACCGCAAGGTCGTGCTCGGGCACGTGTTGCCGGCGGGCCGTGGCATCGAGGATGGCGAGCAGGTGCTCGACATCGTCGCACGTCATCCGTCCACGGCGCGCTTCATCGCGACGAAGTTGGCGACGCGATTCGTCAATGACGTTCCCCCGAAGACGCTGGTGGATCGCGCGGCAAGGACGTTCCTCGCCACGGATGGCGACATCCGTGAAGTGGTGAAGACGATCGTCACGAGCCCCGAGTTCTTCAGCAGCGCCGCGTATCGCACCAAGGTGAAGAGTCCATTCGAGCTAGTGGCGTCCGCTCTGCGCGCCGTCGGCGCCGACGCCGACACGACGATGCGCTCCGCGCAGATGGTCGGCTTCCTCGGCGCGCCGATCTTCGGGCACCAGGCGCCGAATGGCTGGCCAGAGACGGGCGAGTCGTGGATGAACAGCGGCGCGATCCTCAACCGCATCAACTTCGGGCTGGGTCTCGCGGCGGGCCGTTTCCCCGGAGCGACGGTGTCGCGCTGGAGCGAAGCGGAACGACTCAAGGACGCGACGCGCGAACAGCAAGTCGACGCGGTGATCGTCGCGTTTCTCGGCGGGCGGGCCTCGCCGGATACTCGGCAGATTCTGATGAGCGGAGAGAATCCGCTCGCGGCGAAACTGGCTGCCACTGTAAAGCCGGACAGTGCGTCGGCCGAGATGACGTCTCTCATGAACGGCGAGCGGAGAACGGCGAGCGGAGAACGGCCAGAACAGCCAACAGCAGAGCAACCGCGACCGATGCGCGATCGCCTCGCTGGGCCGGACAAGAATGGCGCGCCGCGTCCGGGCGCGGGGCGCGCGCTGGGACAGCAGGTGCAGTTGACGGGGTTGGCGCAGGTCGTCGGACTGGCGATTGGCGCTCCTGAATTCCAGCGTCGCTAACTACGAAAAGCAGGTCCCTCGCATACGCTCGGGACGACAACAGGAGATCACATGGATCGCAGAGTGTTCATGAAGTCGGGCGCGATGTCGCTCGTCACGCTTGGCTTGAGCCCCAGCTTCCTTCGCCGTACCGCGTTTGCCGGCGACCTCGTGCGCGGCGCCGCCGCGAATGGTGCGCCGCGCGGCAAGACGCTCATCTGCCTCTTCCAGCGTGGTGCCGCCGATGCGCTCAACGTCGTCGTGCCGTATGGCGAAGCCGCGTATTACAAGCTGCGTCCGAACATCGCGATCCCGCGGCCGAGCATGTCCACGGGACCCGCGGGGGCGCTGGACCTCGATGGCTTCTTCGGATTGCATCCCGCGCTCGCGCCGCTCAAGCCGCTGTGGGACCAGGGCATTCTCGCGCCAGTGCACGCGGTGGGCAGTCCGAGTGCGACGCGTTCGCACTTCGACGCGCAGGACTACATGGAGACCGGCACGCCCGACCGGAAAGGCACGCGCGATGGCTGGCTCAATCGATATCTCGCTGTGAAGGGAACGTGCGAGGCGGGCTGCGCACACGATGCGAAGCCATCGCCGTTTCGCGCCGTGTCCATGACGCAGCAGACGCCGCGCATGCTCGACGGCCCGTCGCCGACCATCGCCATGAACTCGCTCGACGAGTTCACCGTACGCGCCAGTGGTCCCGCAGCCGATCGGCTGGAAGCGCTGTATCGCACCGGCAGCGCGGACATCGTGCACGCGGCCGGTGGCGACATGTTCGAGGCGGTGAAGATCCTCAAGGCCGCGAACCCGCAGAAGTACCAGCCGCAGAACAGTGCGAGCTACCCCAACTCGCAGTTCGGCACGCGTCTCAAGCAGATCGCGCAGCTCATCAAGTCCGACGTGGGACTCGAGGTCGCGTTTGCCGACGTGGGCGGGTGGGACACGCACGTGAACCAGGGCGCGTCCACGGGCCAGCTCGCGGCGCGGCTCGGCGACTTCGCGAACTCAATCGCGGCGCTCGTCGCCGACCTCGGCGATCGGATGGCCGAGGTCACGATCATGACGATGTCCGAGTTTGGCCGCACTGTAAGACAGAACGGCAACGGCGGGACGGACCATGGTCACGCCGGCGCGCTGTTCGTCATCGGCGGGGACGTGAAGGGCAAGAAGGTCTACGGCAAGTGGCCGGGCCTGGAGCCGGAGCAGCTCTACGAGGGGCGCGACCTCGCGCTGACAACAGATTTCCGCGCAGTGTTCGCGGAGGTGGCGTCGAAGCACCTCGGCGCGACGAAGATGGAGACGGTGTTCCCGGGCTTTGAGTCGAAGGGCGGGCTGGGGATTCTCTAAACCTGTCATCCTGAGCGCAGCGAAGGGCAGTTCTTAGTTGGCTTGCGGGCGGAAGCGCGAAAATGCGTTTCTGCCCGTTTGGCTAGAATCCCGCGCGCTCATATCGGTGCCTGGGGCAAGCGCGTACTATTGCGGGCCTTGTATTTGGCGACCTGCTGAGGCGAATCGAGCGAACGGAGACTTTACGTGAAGGTTTTCCTCTCCTCCACTGCGCAGGATCTCGTCGCCTATCGCAGGATGGCGGACGACACGATCCTCCGGCTCTCGCAGCGGGTCGACGCGATGGAGCGTTTCGGGCCACTGCCTGGGGAGCCGGTGGCCGAATGCGAGCGTAGGGCACGCGCGAGTGACGTCGTCGTGTGCATTGTCGCGCATCGATACGGGTTCGTTCCGGACAAGGGTAAAGGCAGCATCACCCGCCGCGAGGTGGAGGCGGCGCTCGCGGCAGGCAAGGACGTCCTCGCGTGGATCGTTGCCGACGATCATCCGTGGCCCGACAAGAAGGAACAGGACCTCCTTGCCGACCCGACCGTCCTGGCCGATCCGGCGCGCATCGCGGAGGTGGCCGAGGGCGTCCGCGCACTTGCCGAATTCAAGGCGTGGCTCCGCAAGTCGTTCGTCGTCGACACGTTCACAACGCCGGATGATCTCGGGCGAAGAATCGCCGTCGCGCTCTGGAACTACTCGCCGAAACACGAGCCGAGGGCGGGGCCACAAGCGCCAAAGCTCGGCGAGATTCGTATCGTCCACGCGCTACAGCCTGCGCCGCACTTTTACGGTCGCGACGCGCTGGTGAAGGAACTGACTGAATGGGTCGCAGACTTATCGTCTCCGGATCGTGTGTGGTCGCTCGTAGCGGCGGGTGGAACTGGCAAGACGGCAATCGCCGAGCGAGTCGTTCGCGACATGCGTCCTGGCGAAGCGAACGTGCTCGTCTGGTCGTTTTACGAAAGGCCGGACGCCGACGCGTTCCTGCGTGAATGCAATCAGCTCTTTCTCGGCGAGGAAGAGGGTCCCGCTGGAGGGCGCCTGGAGCGGCTCGAGCGCGGGCTGCGTGATGGGCGTCCCCACCTCATCGTCCTCGATGGATTGGAGCGAGTGCAAGAGGAGACGGGGGCCGGTCGCGTGCGCGGCGAACTGTCCGACCAGACGCTGAAGCTGCTTCTTCGTGCGATTGCAGCGGGCCTCGGACGCGCTCGAGCACTTGTGACCTCCCGCTTTCCGCTCGTGGACCTGATCGACTGGACGAATCGCGGCTATCGGGATACTCGCCTCGATGACTTGCCGCCTGATGCGGCAGTCGCCGTGCTGCGTGGATGGGGTGTGACGGGCGAGGAGGCGGCGCTTCGCGCGGCCGCGGCGCAGGTGGGCCACCATGCTCTTTCGATCGCCGTGATTGGATCGTACCTGCATTCGTTCGCAAGCGGGGACATCGCCGCAGCGGATCAGTTCGGGCTCGACGCGGTGGCCGGAGATGACACGAAGGCGGCAAAGCTCGCGCGAGTACTCGCGTTCTATTCGGAGCATCTTCCGGCCGAAGAGCGTGAGCTGCTGGCACGCTTGTCCGTGTTCAATCGAGGTGTAACGCTGGACTTGCTCGGCGTGCTCATTGACGCAGGAGGTGAGGTAGCGGGACTTCTGGTGAACGCGAGGCCGCGGCTCGTAAAGCTGTTGGGAAGTCTGAAGGCCCGCGGCTTGGTGTTCCAATACGATGACACGACGACCGTCACGTGGACTGCCCATCCCTTCCTGCGCGAGAGTTTTCGGAAACTCCTTGGTTGTCCGCCTGAGAGAGTGTTCGCCGTCGTCGCGAATTCGCTCGGGACGGGGCTCAACGCCAGCCCAGGGACGAAACCGAGTGATTCCGCGCTACTCGATCGGTATGAGCGGCTGGTTGAGGCAACACGACTGGCAGGACGTGAGCCGGAAGCGTTCGATCTGTATTGGCACGCGATGGGAGGCTATAAGAATCTGGGCTGGTCACTCGGAGAGTATCAGCGCGGTTACCGCATTTTGGCGGCATTCAGCACAACGGGCGTGTCGGAGGATCTCGCGCCAACGTTGCCCTTGCGTGAGCGGTCATTTCTTGCGAATGACCTTGCTATCTACGCCATGAAGCGTGGGCGACTCGCAGAGGCATGGACGATCCACCAGTTGGACAATGGGTGGAGCCAGTCGCTCGGTGAACCCCGCCAGACGGCGATTGGGCTACAAAACTCCGCAAATATCGCGCTGTTACTTGGCAAGCTGCCTGCCGCCAGGACGCTGGCGGAGGATGGCGAACGAGAGGCCAACGCAGCCGGCTACGACGAGTATCGAATGAATTCGCATTCGACACGCGCGATTGTCGCCCATTCGTTCGGCGATATCCATGCGGCACGTCACCATTTCCGTAGCGTTGATGGTCCGCTGGTCGCGTTGCGCGGCGCGTGGCTCGCGCGCCACCTCATCGACACGGGTGACCTGACGGGCGCACGGCACGTGAGCGATCAGTCGTTGTCGGCCGCGCTGCGCAATGGCTGGCGTGAATCGTGGTTCCACTTGCTGTTGGCACGCGTGGATCTGGCGGAGAGTCGCGATCCAACCGCTCATCTCGACGAGGTTCGCGCCTGGACGTCTCGCACAGGCGAAATGCAGGGCATCATTGAAGCGCACCTTCTGACCGCATTGCATCTCCTCGCGACCGGGGACCATCAAGGCGCACTCGGTGACGCTGAAGCTGGCCTTCTGCACGCCGTCTCCTGCGGATACGGATTGCTCCGCATCGAACTGCTCGTGGCGCTCGCACGAATCCGGTTGGCATGGCCCGACGCTCCGCGCGCCATTCAGTCCGCGCGTGAAGCCCTCGATCTCGCTAGGCATCCGGATTGCGGGTACGCATGGGGCGAGGCCGACGCCGCGCAGGTTTGGGGTGAGGCATATTTCGCGAACAACGAGCCCACCTTGGCGATGCGCGCCTTCACGCGCGCGCTCGAGGTGCGACGACGCATCGAACACCCTGGCGTCGCGGAAACGGAGAAGTGGCTTGCTCGCATCGGCTGACCTGTGCGGCGAGCACACTGAACGTGCAGATCCTTCGCTGCGCTCAGGATGACAATTAGTTAGAAGCGGAAGATCCGCCCGAGGATCTTGCGAAGCCCATCCGCCCCCTTGCGGATAGGATCGGGGACCGGGATGCCGCGCGGTTCGTCGAAGACCGGAGCCTCGTACGGTTCCGTGTGCACCTGGCATTCGTCCACCGGCTCGGTGCCCGGCCTGAAGTACTCCCGCTTCTTCTCGGGACACCACGCGCCGGCGAGCATACCCGTCTCCGGATCGATCACGCTCATCGTCATGCCGAGCGGCGGCAGCCATCCCTCGGCGGATGAGGGCGGCTCCTTCCAGCCATTCATATAGAAGTCGGCCCACGCAGGCGCGGCGAGATGTCCGCCCGACGCGCGTGGCGCGATCTGGCGCGGCGTGTCGTAGCCGAACCACACACCTGCGACCAGCGTCGGCGTGTAGCCGATGAACCAGACGTCGGTCGCGTTGTTGGTGGTGCCCGTCTTGCCCGCGACCGGACCGCGTACGCCCATGTCGCGGATCGTCCGCGCGGAGCCGCCGTCCACGACGCCGCGCAGCATCGACGTGATCTGGTACGCGTCGCGCGCGTCCATCACCGTATCCGGCGCGGCGATCTCCGCGCTCCAGAGCAACGTGCCGTCGGCGGCTTCGATGCGGCGCACGAGACGCGGATGCACGCGCAGACCGCCGTTGCCGAATGGGACATACGCCGCCACGATCTCGAGCGGCGTGACTTCGAGCGCGCCCAGCGCCATGGACGGAACGCTGGGCAGTGCACTCGAGATGCCGTTGCGGCGCGCGGCCAGGATGACATTCGGAATGCCGACGTTCTGGCTCACGCGCACGGCGGCCGCATTCGACGACACCGCGAGCGCCTTCGTCAGCGAGATGGTGCCGAGGTATTCGTTGTCGTAGTTGTTTGGACGCCAGACCTTGGTGCCTTGCGGCACTTCGACCGGCTCATCGTCGACGAGCGTGGCGGGCGTCATGCCGGCGCGAATCGCGGCGGCATACACGAAGGGCTTGAACGCCGAACCGGGCTGACGCTTCGCGTTGAAGGCGCGGTTGAAGCCGCGCTTGCTGCGACGTCCGCCGACGAGGGCGCGAATGTCACCGGTGCGCGGGTCCAGCGCGACCAACGCACCCTGCGCGGCGATCTTCACGCGCGAGCCTGCGTACTGCGTCTCGCGCGTGACGGCCGTCGTCTGCTTGAGCACCGCGCGATCCGCCGCGCGCTGCGCGTTGAGGTCGAGCGTGGTATAGACGGTGACGTCGCCATCCTTGAGGGCGTCGGGGCGAATGGAGTCGATGAGCGCGCGCACCGCATCGAGTGCGAGCGGCTCGGTGCCGGTGTCGGGACGCCATTCGTCTTCCGCGATGCGCAGTGGCGCGCTCGTGGAACGCTGCGCCTGGTCCGCGGAGATGTAGCCCTCCTGCACCATCAGCGAGAGCACGAGGTTGCGGCGCTTGAGCCCGCGATCGTAATGATCGCGCGGCGTATAGGCACTCGGTCCCTTCGGCAGCGCGGCGAGCATCGCTCCCTCGCTCAACGTCAGCTTGTCCACGCTCTTGCCGAACAGGTCTCGGCTCGCCGCCTCGACGCCGTTCATCCCGTTGCCGAGGTAAATGAGGTTGAGGTAGAGCTCGAGGATCTGGTCCTTGGTCAGCTCACCCTCGATGAGCCGAGTGAGGCGCAGCTCGATGAACTTGCGTCGCAGCGTGCGGCCGTAGCGCTTGTTGACGAGGAAGGAGTTGCGCGCGACCTGCATGGTGATGGTGCTGAACCCTTCGCGCACGCCGCCGTGGCGCACGTTGCTCAGCGCGGCGCGAATCACGCCGCGCCAATCGAGTCCATTGTGCGTGTAGAAGCGGCGATCTTCCGTGGCGAGGAAGGCTTGCCGCACGTGGAGCGGCACGGCGCCGATTGGCACGTTGACGCGTCGCACGTGGGCAATACGGCCGAGGAACTTGTCGTTGCGGTCGACGATGCGTCCGCCTTCGCCGGGCCGGAAGGCGCGGATGCCGCTGCGTGTGGGGCATCCCTCGAAGCCGCAGGTGCCGAGCCACACGTCGAACGCGCCGACGAGCACGCACGTCAGTGCGAGCGCGGTGAGCGGCTTCCACTTCCTGCGCATCCAGACGCGAGCGGGCTCGTCCTTCTGGCGAAGGCCGCGGCGAAGCATGGCAAGGCGCTCGTGGAGGCGCAGGAACGACACAGGTTCGTGAGTTATTGGGTTATCTATTGGTTGGTACGGCTGGTGCGGAAGCAGGTTTCCGGCCGTGGCCGCAAGAAACCTCCCAATCCTTGTCACCCCGAAGGAAAGAAATGGATCGCCGATACCTGATTCTGCCGCTGATCGTGATGGCCGCATGCGCGAAAGCCGACGCACCCGCAGCGAAGGCTGCCGACACCACGCAGGCCCACGACTCTGCGGGCGGCACGGTGAGTGCGGCGGCAACACCCGTGCAGGCGGCGGCAGCGGGATCCGGCGCGACGTCGGCGCCGAGCGCTGGAGGCGGGACCGAGAACCTGCAGGGCCGCATCCCGGTGCTGGAGTATCACGTGATTGGCGGCGACAAGAACACGTTGTACACGCGGACTGCGGCGAGCTATCGCGCGGATCTCGAGGTGGCGTACAAGCGTGGGTACAGGCCGATCACCATCTCGCAGATGCTCGACAAGGATTTCCGTGATGTGCCGGCGGGGATGTCACCTGTCGTCATCGTGTTCGACGACGCGTCGGACTCGCAATTCAGATATCTCGAGCAGAATGGCACGCTCGAGATCGACCCGACGAGTGCGGTGGGCATCTGGATGGACTTCGCGAAGACGCATCCCGGTTGGAAGAACCGCGCTGTGTTCTGCATGCTGAACGGTGGTGCCGCGGGGCACAACTTCTTCGGTGACAATCCCAAGTGGGGTGGTCAGAAGAAGGAGTGGCGTCACCAGAAGGTGAAGTGGCTGGCCGACCAAGGCTTCGAGCTGTGCAGCCACACGTTGTGGCATGCGAAGCTGAACAAGTATCCCGATGCGGTGGTGCAGGAGCAGATCGCGCGCAACGTGATGGGGATCGACTCGGCAGTCGCGGGCTACAAGGTGCGGACGATGGCGTTGCCGTACGGGCTGTGGCCGAAGAATCGTCCGCTGGCGTGGCAGGGGAGCTGGACGGATCCAAAGACGGGGAAGGCACACAGCTACAAGTTCGACGCGGTGCTCGAGGTGGCAGGTGGACCGACGCGGAGTCCGTATGATCCGGCGTTCAATTCGAAGAGCATCAATCGGATTGAGGCGATTGGCGAGGATATCGTGAAGGCGCTGACGCGGTTGGATACGATGAAGACGCGGTTTGTCGTGGGGGGTGGGAAGTAGCAATTCGCTCCGCGCGTGACGGCTTACGCGTCCGCGTCCAGATACTGCATGATCTCGGGCCGCGGGGTCCATCGTTCGAATCGATACACTTCGACGAAATGCCTGACGAAGGAGGTGGCCGCATCCCTGCCATGGAAGCGGTCGAGACACTGAGCGGCCACGTACGCGGGGTGGTCCATGAAATTGACTCGCGTCGCAAAGCACTCGAGCAGCTTGGGAAGCAGTTCCCTCGCCGCGTCATCGTCATGCTCGAGCAGGGCGATGTGCGCCCGGATCGCGACGCCGCGCGCGCGAAGCAGTCCGTCGGCGGTATCGCCGACGCGCGCCCACAGGGCGGAGAAAGCGCTGCGCGCCGCCTCTGGATCGCGTTCCTCGAGCGCACACGCCGTTCGATAGAGAGGGATGGCCAGCTGATGGACCGCGCTGCCCGAGTCGACATCGAACGCCGGCATGAGGCGACGAGCCTCCGCGACGTCCCCGATCT
>JANOIJ010000394.1:0-31214 GCA_031407575.1 Gemmatimonadaceae bacterium
TCGTTGGAGCGCGCACTGCAGATCGAACCCAAATATCCCAATGTCGCCCCGTTGCTCGCGCAGATCTCGTTCGATCTCGGAGCCGTGGACGACGCGGTGAAAGTCGTGAAGGCGGATTTTGCAGCCAACCCCACCAACAAGGAGCTCGACGCGAATCTGCTCGTGAGCTTCGGCAAGAAATTGTACGATGCCGCCGCGGTGACCAAGAACCCGGAAGATTACCGCAAGGCGATTCCAGTCCTCACGGCGTCGAACGAGATCAACCCGAGCGCGAATGCGAAGTTCTTCCTCGCGGTGTCGGCGTTCCAGATTCTGGCCGCCACCTCGACGGAGCTGCAGAAGTCCAAGTCGTGCGACGACTACAAGGCAGCGAGCGAGTTGCTCACGATCGTCAACATCAACATGGGTCCGGGCGGTTCAGTGAGCCCGGAAACGGCCAAGCAGATTCTTGGCGCCGCCCCGCAATTCCAGGCGTTCATCGACGGCTCGATCAAGAAATTCTGCAAGTAGTGGTGTGACAGGCGCTTCCGCGCCTGCTGGGTGAAGGGATGACGTTGAGGGCACACCGGACACAATCTGGTGTGCCCTTGGCCTTCCCAACCGGTGAGACTTCTTTCAGAGGAGGGGCGATGACTGTCCGATCCACGCTCGCGATTGCCGGATTCACCGCGTTGCTCGTGCCGCTGGCATCGCAGGGAGCCAGCGCCCAACGACAGCAGGTTCCCGGGCCGGACACGAGGCGCGTCCTCGTCACGACGTTCCGCGGGGACGTGGTGGCGGGTGTGACGACTGCGAACGAGATTCGCGACCGCATCGCCAGCGAGTTCAGCATCAAGCAGCTGATGCCGCGGAGCAAGAAGGACATCGATAATGCGCTCAGGCAGTCCGGCTATGCGACGGATTCCGCGCTCAGCCCCACCGACGTCCAGGCGCTCGCACGCTCGTTGAGTATCGACGAGGTGCTCGACGGCACCGTGCAGAAGACGACGACGGGATTTCGCGTCGCGGTGCGGATGTTCATGCCGCGCGACGTGGCGCTCTCGCAGCCGCTCCTCGTCGTCGAGTCGAACAACCTCGGTGATGTCGCGAAGCAGGTCGTCAGCGAGTACGAGCGCGCGCGCAAGCAGTTGCCAGCCACCCAGGAATGCGAGAACGGCATCCGTTCCAACAACCAGGCGGCGGCTATCGCCGGGGCGCGAAAGGGGATTGCCATCTATCCCAAGGCAACGCTGTCCAGGCTCTGCCTTGCCCAGGCCTTCCAGCTCTCGAAGGCATCCGGCGACTCGCTGGGCTCGTGGAAGGACTCAGTCGTTGCCGTGACCAACGACGTCATCAACCTCGATTGGAGCAGCAAGATCGCGCACGCCCTGAAGTACGACGCCTACAAGGCGAAGGGTGATTCCGCGAAGGCACTCGGGGCGCTTGAAGACATGGTCAAGGCAGATCCGACGAACGTGACGATGCGGCAGCAGTACATCGCCGAAGTGATCACTCAGGGAAAGCCGCTGCTCGCCCTTCCGTACGCGAAGGCACTGGTCGAGGAGTTTCCCGGTGATCCGCAGCCACTGCGCACGTACTGGCTGGTGCTGCGCCAGGCCAAGATGTTCAAGGAGTCCGTCAAGGTCGGGACGGAGTATGCCGCGAGCGATACCGCTGCAGCGGACCCGAACTACTTCTTCCGCCAGATGGACGACCTCGCGGCCGACAGCAACTTCACCAAGGCCGCGGAGCTTGCGGCGGCCGGCTCGGTAAAGTTCCCGGGGAACGTCCAGCTTCTGTTCCAGAAGGCGCAGCTCGAGCGCAGGGCTGGCCAGCCCGCCATTGCCAAGGCGTCTATCGAGGCCGCGCTCAAGCTCGACGCGAAGCTTCCGGACGCGAACCTGCTGCTGGCGCAGATCGCCAATGACCTCGGCGACTATGTGGCCGCGATCGCCGCGGCGAAGGCGGATGTCGCCGCCGATCCGACGAAGAATGTACGGGATGCGCAGTTCGTGTTCGGCATGGGCCAACTCGCGTACAAGGCGTTCACCACGACGAAAAAGCCCGAGGACTACAAGAAGACGATGGAACTGCTCGCCGCGTCGGATGAGATGAATCCAACGGCGAACGCCAAGTTCTTCATGGCCGTATCTGCGTTCGGCATGCTCCAGTCGGTGATGGAGACGCTGCCCGCCTCCAGGGTGTGTTCAGACTTCAAGGCGGCGAACGACCTCGTCACGACGGTCAGCCTCCACATTCCGAGAGGCGCATCGGTGAACGTGGATGTGGCGCGACAGATCATGGCCGCGTTGCCGACGTATCAGCCGTTCATCGACGGCTCGGTCACGAGATTCTGCAGGTAGCTGGTGGCCCTGATGCACCGAGTCCCCCGCGCGCTCAACGTGAGCGCCGCGGGGGACTTTGGTTTCGTCGCCGGAGCAGCTACCCTTGGCCCTCTTCGCCAGGAAGGTGCATCAGGTGCACACGGAGATCGGCGCGGCGAGCCCGGTAGTCGCACACCTTTGCGCGAATGCCCTCGCCGTCGAGGTTCACGCTGAGCTCGTCCGCGCCCGTGACCTTGAGCCAGGGCAGTTGCGCGTAGTGCACACCCGGCAAGCCGAGATGCTCGCCCTTCTTCACGCTGAGCGAGAGCAGCGCGAAATCGCGCCGAGACATCGACTCGATGACGCAGAGGTCGAGGAGTCCGTCGGTGACGCTCGCATCCGGTGTCATGATCGTGCCGCCGCCCGTTACACGCGTACTGCCCACGGCGAACGCCAGGAAGTCCACGTCCAGCGCGAAGCCCTCGCTCACGAAGCTCGCGTGCCGCAACTCATTTCCCGCGAGCTTCCGCACCGCCGTGATCGCGTAGGCAAGCGGACCGAGCGACGCCTTCGCGTCGGCCGGCGTCTCCTGCGTCGCCTCCGCACCAACGCCTCCTGTCGAGACGTTCAGGAATCGCCGTCCATTCATCGACGCGGTGTCGATGCGCGCGGGCTTGCGGCGCAGGATAACATCCATGGCATGATCCGCCTCCTCGGGAATGCCAGTCTGCCGCGCAAAATCGTTCGCCGTCCCCAACGGGATCACGCCGAGCGGTACGTCGCGCCCGTCCAGGCCGTTCACGACTTCGTTGACGGTGCCGTCGCCGCCGCAGGCGATGACCGCATCGGTGCCGCGATCTGCCGCGTCCGCGGTCAGGGCCTCACCATCGCCGGCCTGCCACGTGATGCGCACGTCCACGGCGTGTCCGCGCTCGCGCACCCACGCCACCATTTGCCTGAGATCCGGCCGGTCGGCGCGCGCGCCGTGAACGACGTAGGTGAAATGCTTGCGAGTCATGAGCGACAATGTGCGGGACGACGTGCAGGTCGTTCCCGTCGACCGCGCTCATGTCAGGCGCCGCGATCAGGACGACAACACTGTGCGCAGTAAGATGGCCGGCCGACCGCACGTGCTCCACCCCCGGCATGACTGGGACACCGAGTATCATGCGCCTGCACTCGTCGGCGACGTCATCGAGTTGCTGGGGGCGTCCACGCTCGTCCTCGATGGCACGCTGGGCGGCGGTGGTCACTCGGCGGCGCTGCTGGACGCGGGCGCGGGCGCGGTCATCGGTATCGATCGGGATCCTGATGCGCTGCACGCAGCCACGACGCGGCTGGCGGCCGCAACGGCGGACGGTCGCTTCGAGGCCTTTCAGGGCAACTACGCCGCGCTCTCGGAGATCGCGTCAGTCAACACCCTTCGCTTCACCGGTATCCTGCTCGACTTGGGCATCTCCTCGCATCAGATCGACGACGCGTCGCGCGGCTTCTCCTTTCGTGAGGGCGCGCCGCTCGACATGCGCATGCAGGCGGGCGCCAGCCGCAGCGCCGCCGACGTGTTGAACGCGAGCGACGAGTCCGAGCTCGCGGCGATCTTCCGCAACTATGGCGACGAGCCTCGCGGGGCGCGGCTCGCGCGCGAGGTGGTGCGCCGCCGCGCAACGCGCGCCTTTGCCACGAGCGACGACCTGGTCGGCGCCATTCGCGCCACCTTCGGCTCGCGGAGCGGCCCGCCGGAATTTGCGCGACTCTTCCAGGCGGTGCGCATTGCGGTGAACGAGGAGCTCGCGGGCCTCGTGCGCGCGCTCCCCGACTTGCGCGACCGGCTCGCGCCCGGAGGGGTCATGGCGGTCATCGCCTATCACTCGGGCGAGGACCGGCTGGTGAAGCACGCATTCCGCGCGTGGAGCGAGGACTGCATCTGTCCCCCGCGCCATCCCATGTGCACCTGTGGTGGCGGTCGCTCGCTCGGCGAGGTGCTCACGCGACGCGCGCTCGTGGCCAGTGCAGACGAGACTGCCCACAACCCACGCGCTCGCAGCGCCCGGCTACGCGCATGGCAACGCGCACAGTGAGTGGCAGCAGCGGCCGCATGCGGCTCGCGCTCTTCCTCATCGCGTTCCTTGCCATCAGCGGAGGTGTCATCCTCCGTCGGTCTTACGGCAATCGCGCGTCGAGGGAGCTCATTGTCCTGGAGTCGCAGCGCGCGGCCGTCATCGCGCAGCGCCTGCGTCTCGAGGGGGAGATCCGCGCCGCCTCCAGCCGTGGCCGCCTGCAACCACTGGCCGAGCAGCGCCTGCACATGCGGGTGCCATCGGATAGCCAGGTGATCATCGTTCCGCGTGTCGCCCCGTGAAGCGCCCGAGCCGAGTGGGCATGATTCACGTCGGGCTCGCGGTGTTCGCCATCGCACTGCTCGCGAGGTCGGCGCGTGTGCAGTTCTGGGAGGGCCGGCGTCTGGCCGCGAGTGCGGTGCATCAGCAGAGCACCGAGAGCAGCATCCCCGCGCCGCGCGGCCTCATCATGGACGCACGGGGCGAGACGATCGCGCAGAGCCGCGAGACGGTGAAGCTCGACGTCGCACCCACGGAGGTCCGCGACCGTCGCGCACTGGGCGCAGCGCTCGCACGCGCGGGTGTGCCGCGGCAGTGGGTCGCACGCGCCACGGACCCGTCGCGGAAGTGGGTATCGCTGCCAGGCCGCTATCTCGTCATCGACGTCGCGGCTGCGACGGCCATGCGCGGCGTCTATGCGACGCCGATCGTCGAGCGGACGTACGCCTTCTCCGCCGGAACGCGCCGCATCATCGGCCGTGTGGATGCCGACGGCAAGGCGGTGGACGGCATCGAGCTGTCGCTGGATGCGCTGCTCCGCGGCACGCCCGGCACGGCAACAGTGATGAAGGACTCGCGCGGCCGTCGCTTCGAGTCGCCATCAACGCCCCCGACGCCGGCCGTGCAGGGCAACAGCGTCGTGCTCACGATCAACCCGGAGCTCCAGGAGATTGCCGAGCGCTCGTTGGCGGACGCGGTCGCGAGTATGGGCGCCGAGGGCGGCGACGTCGTGGTGATGGATCCGGCAGACGGCGCGGTGCTGGCGATGGCGAGCCAGCGCGAGAATCCGATGTCCACGTCGAGCACGGCGCTCACGGAGCCGTACGAGCCGGGCTCTACGCTCAAGCCGTTCCTCGCTGCCGTACTGCTCGACAAGGGCCGCGCGCGTGAAACCGACATCGTGAAGACATTTGGCGGGACGCTCACGATCAACGGGCGCACCATTACCGACGAGCACAAGGCCGAGGAGTTCACGCTGCGCGATGTCATTCGCTACTCGAGCAACGTGGGCATCGTACAGTTCGCCGACCGCCTGACTCCGCGCGAGGAGTTCGAGGCGTATCGCGACTTCGGGTTCGGCACCCCGACTGGAGTACCATACCCGGTGGAGGCGTCGGGCACGTTGCGCGAGCCGGCCAAGTGGACGCCCCAGTCCGCCGCCTCGCTCGCAATGGGCTACGAGATTTCCGTCACGCCGTTGCAACTCGTGGCTGCGTATGTGGCGTTCGCCAACGGCGGCGAGCTCCTGGAGCCCGCGCTGGTGAAGGAAGTTCGCGCGCCGGACGGGCGCGTCCTCTTCCGTCATCGCCGCCGCGTGGTACGGCGCGTCGTATCGCCAGCCGTGGCGCGCCGCGTCCGCGAGATGCTCGTCGGCGTCGTCGAGGAGGGAGGCACCGCCAGGCGTGCGGACCTCGGCAGCTTTTCGCTGGCCGGAAAGACCGGGACGGCGAGGCGCACTGTGAAAGGCCGCTACGCCGCGGGGCAGCACATTCCCACCTTCGTCGGCCTCTTCCCGGCCGACAATCCGCAGCTGGTGCTGCTGGTGAAGCTCGACAATCCGAAGGGCGCGTACATGGGCGGCCTCACTGCGGCGCCGGTGACGAAGTCCGTGCTTCAGGCCGCGATTGCCGCGCGCAACGCATCGCTCGACCGCGCGTCGCTGGCCGCGAGCAAGCGCGTACTACGGCCGGACTCGGCGGCGACTATCGAGCTGACCGTCGACGCCGCAGTGGCCGCCGAGAGTACGACGGCGGGCCAGCGTGATGCGCTGCGCGCCGCCGCGGAGGCGGCAGTGGACGACAGTGCCGGCACAACGCCACTCGTCGTGATGTTGCCTCCGCCAGCTGCGTCGAAGACGCGGTTGCTCCCGTCGCGTTCGGTGCCGGACGTGCGCGGCCTGCCGCTTCGCCAGGCGGTGCACGTGCTGCACGCCGCCGGCTTCCGCGTGAAGCTCGATGTCGGTGGCCTCGGTACCACGACGCCCGCGGCCGGCTCGCTCGCGCCAGCCGGCTCGGTGGTCCACCTGTCGGGAGCGCCGTGACGCCGGTTCGCCTGGCGGACATCACCGCGGCGCTAGGCTCGGCGGGGCTGCTCGTGGCCGAGCTGGGCGCGCTGCCGCAGATGGTCGCAGCCGTGACGGACGACAGCCGGACCGTGACGCCGGGCGCGCTGTTTCTCGCGGTGCGCAGCGCGGAGCGTGACGGCCACGAATACCTGATGCGCGCTGCACATGACGGCGCCACGGTAGCGGTGGTGGACGATCCGTCGCGCACGGACCTTCCGGCGCTCGTGGTGAATGACACGCGTCGCGCCGCTGCGATTGCGGCGGCGACCTTTTACGGCACACCGGCGGCGCAGCTCCGGTTGGCGGCGGTGACGGGCACCAACGGCAAGACGACGACGGTCGGGATGCTGCGGCACCTGCTCGATGCGCCCGATGACCGCGCCGCGTCGATCGGCACGCTCGGCGTGCTGGTTGGAAGCGAGGGCGCGCCGGCAGACGGGGGCAGCGGACTGACGACGCCAGGACCGGTGGAGCTCCAGCGCGTGTTGCGCGCGCTCCTCGACAGCGGCGTGCGAACGGTCGCGATGGAAACGTCGTCGCACGCACTCCACCAGCGTCGGGTGGAGGGGCTGCGGTTCGAGGCTGGCGTGTTCACGAACTTTACGCGCGACCATCTCGACTACCACGTCACGATGGAAGCGTACCTCGACGCGAAAGCGAAGCTGGTGTCGCTGCTGGCGCCGAACGGAGCGGTGGTCCTGAATGCGGACGACGACGCCTGGCGCGCACTCCCAGCCGCGCCGCGCACCGTGCGCTTCGCCGTGCATGCCGGCGCTGACGTCCGCGCCGAGGACATCAGCTATGCGCCGCGCGGCAGTGCATGGACGCTGGCTATTGGTGCGGAGCGTCACGCGGTGCAACTGCCGCTGATTGGCGACTTCAACGTCGCCAATGCGCTTGCGGCCGCCGCCGCGGCGTGGGCCATGCGCATGTCACCGTCCGAGATTGCCGCGAAGCTCACGACGATGCCACAGGTACCGGGCCGGTTGGAGATCATCAACGAAGGGCCAACGGTGCTGCGCGACTACGCGCACACGCCCGATGCGCTCGAACGCGCGCTGAGCGCGGTTCGCCCGTTCACGAGGGGCTCGCTCATCTGTGTGTTCGGCTGCGGTGGCGATCGCGACCGCGGCAAGCGGCCGGAGATGGGCCGCATTGCCGAGGCCGGCGCGGACCGCGCCATCGTCACGAGCGACAATCCGCGCACCGAAAATCCCGAGGCGATTCTCGACGACATCGAGGCGGGCATGACGCTCCGCCGCCACGAGCGCATCGAGGATCGTCGCGCGGCCATCGCGCGCGCCGTGCACTCCGCGCAGGTGGGCGACGTCGTGCTGCTCGCCGGCAAGGGACATGAGACCTACCAGGTCCGCGGCACCGTGAAGCACCCCTTCGACGAACGCGCGATCGTGCGCGAGATCATTTCCGAGGAAGCCACTTGATGGCGGACGCCACCACCCCCCAAGCGAGCGCGCTCGAGCAGCCGCGCTTCTGGACGCTGGACCGCATTGCCGACGCGCTGGGCGATGGCCCGCAAGGCCCCACCGCGTTGTCACGCATTTCCACCGATACGCGCCACGTGGGCCAGGGCAGTTGCTTCGTCGCGCTGCACGGCGAGAAGTTCGATGCGCACGATTTCCTTGCCGCTGCCGTGGCGAACGGCGCTCGCGCACTCGTGGTGAACGACGCGCGGCGCGCCGCGAACCTGGGCGTCCCCGTGTACGAGGTGCGCGACACACTCGCTGCCCTCGGCGTGCTGGCGCGGTATCGGCGGCGCGTGTGGGGCCGCCCGGTCGTGGGCGTGGTTGGCACGAACGGCAAGACGTCCACGAAGGAGCTCCTGCTCGCCGCGCTCGGCAGCACGCTGGCCGTGCACGCGACGCTCGGCAACTACAACAACCTCGTCGGCGTGCCGCTGACGATCTTTGCCATCCCGGATGAGGCGGACGTCGCGGTGATCGAGATGGGCACCAATCACCCCGGCGAGGTCGAGGCGCTGCGCGCCATCACCGAGCCGGACATCGTCGTCGTGACCTCGATTGCCGAGGAGCACCTCGAGGGGCTCGGCGACCTCGCCGGCGTGTTGGTCGAAGAAGTGTCCGCGTGCGCCGGCGCGCCGCTCGCCGTGGTGCCGTCGGCACAGCCCGAGATCGCGGAGGCGGCGCGTCCGCTGGCGCGGCGTACGCTCACGACCGGTCTCGATACGGGCGACCTGACGCCTGCGTCGTGGGGCATCGAGGCGGACGGACAGGGATGGCTCGAGATCGAGGGACAACGCATCGCGGTGCCCCTGCGTGGGGTGCACAACCTGCGCAACGCCATGCTGGCCATCGCCGTGGCGCGCGAGTGCGGCGTGTCGCTGGAGGCCGCGGCGCGCGGTATCGCAGCCATGCCCGCGCCGCCCATGCGCGTGAACTTCGAGACACATGGGTCGGCTACGATCATCAACGACGCCTACAACTCGAATCCGGGCTCGGCACTCGTGGCGCTCGAGCTGCTGGAGCACGCCGGCACCGGACGCCAGCGCGTGGCCGTGCTGGGCACGATGCTCGAGCTCGGTGTACACGCCGACCGGTTGCACGACGACGTGGCGCGGACGGTGCTGGCGTCGCCTGTGGAGCTGGTGGTGGGCGTGGGCGAGTTCGCGGATGCGCTCCAACGCGTGGCGCCTGACGATGCGCGCTTCGTCAGCGGCGCCGACCCTGCGGCAGCATGGGAGGCGGCCCGTTCGCGCCTCACTCCAAACCCCGTTATCCTGCTCAAGGGATCGCGCGGCGTGCGCCTCGAGCGCATGGTGCCGATGATCTCGCACTGGGCGCGCGAATCGGCGCCCTGAGCCGAGCGGGGGACCTGAACCTGCACTTGGTCGGCTGGAACAATTGGGTCCTTCGCAAAGCTTGCCCAGGCCAAGTCGAAGGACTCGGGACGACGATCACCCAAACAGCACGCACTTGCTCTACTACCTGGCGTTATGGCTCACCCCGCGGTGGCCCGAGCTGAATGTCTTCACCTACATCACCTTTCGCGCGACGGGCGCAGCGGTGACGGCCATCGTGCTCAGCTTTGTCGTGGGGCCGATGATCCTGCGACGCCTCTCGCACGAGGCCAACTATCAGGTGGTGCGCGAAGGCACACCGGACTCGCACGCCGCCAAGGCCAAGACGCCCACGATGGGCGGGTTGATCTTCCTCTTCTCGGCGATTCTCTCGACGCTGCTCTGGGCGCGCGTCTTCAGCCGCTACGTGCTGCTTGCGCTGTTCGTCACCATCGCGATGGGCGTCATCGGATTCCTCGACGATTACCTGAAGCTGAAGCAGAAGCGGCTGGGCCAGAAGAATGAAGGCCTCGTGGAGCGCAACAAGCTCATCGGGCAGGTGGGAATCGGCCTCATCTTCGGCATCATCCTCTGGCAGGTACCGCTCTCGCCCATCATGCCGGGCGCGTCCACGACGCTGCCGTTCTACAAGTATCTCATCGTCGTGCCGGTGTGGGGCGGGCTGTACGTCCTATGGACGACCTTTGTGCTCACCGGCGTCAGCAATGCCGTCAACTTCACCGATGGACTCGATGGGCTGGCGGCGGGTCTCAGCGCCATCGCCTTTGCCACCCTCGCCATCTTCGCCTACTTGATCGGACGAGTCGATGCGAGCGGGTATCTCGGCTTCATCTACCTCCAGCACTCCGGCGAGCTGACCATCTACTGCCTGGCGATGGTGGGCGCGCTGATCGGCTTCCTCTGGTACAACACGTATCCCGCCCAGGTCTTCATGGGCGACACGGGGTCTCTCGCGCTCGGTGGCGCGATGGGCGCCGTGGCGATTCTGCTCAAGTCGGAATTCCTGCTCCTCTTCATCGGCATGGTCTTCTTTGCCGAGATGATGTCCGTGGTGCTCCAGCGCTTCGTGTTCAAGTACCGGCGGAAGCGCTACTCACTCGAGTACGCGCAGCGGCACCGCGTCTTTCTTCGCGCGCCGCTTCACCATCACTTCGAGGTGAAGGGGTGGAGCGAGCAGCAAGTGGTCGTCCGGTTCTGGATCATCGGCATCATCGGTGCGTTCATCGCTCTCACCATGCTCAAGGTGCGTTAACATGCCTGTCCGCTCGCTCACCGAGGCACTACCGGCTGCGTGGACGCGCGGCGAAATCAGCGTCATTGGCCTGGCGCGAAGCGGGCAGGCGGTCGCCGAGCTGCTGCGCCGCGCGGGCGCCGACGTCTACGCGAGCGACGCCAATGCGGGACACGCGGTGCTCCGCGCCACGCTCGCCCTCGAGCCGCTCGGCGTGGACGTCGAGCATGGTGGCCACGATCTCGTGCGCATCGGGCGGAGCGCGCTGGTGGTTGCCAGTCCGGGCGTGCCGCCGGACGCGCCGCCCATGCGTGCGGCGCGCGACGCCGGCGTTCCCATCGTGGGCGAGATGGAGATCGCGCTCCAGTTCCTTCCTGGGCAGCGATACGTCGCGGTGACGGGCACGAACGGGAAGACCACCACCACTGCGCTCGTGCACAAGTTGCTCGAAGGGCTGGGCCACAAGACCGTCGCCGCTGGCAACATCGGGACGCCGCTCTCGGCAATTGCGCTGAAGGACACACCGCCTGACTGGATTGCGCTCGAGGCGTCGTCGTTCCAGCTCCATGACACACCGAGCATTGCGCCGGCGGTCGGCGTGCTGACGAATCTCTCGCCGAATCACCTTGACCGATACGATTCTGTCGACGGGTACTTCGCCGACAAGCGCGAGCTCTTTCGCAATGCAGGCGAACGTTCCACCTGGGTGAGCAACGCGGACGATGAGGCGGTGCAGGGCATGATCGCCGGCGTCGCGGGGCGGCACTTGCGTTTCACTACCGGGCCCGGCGCGTCGGACGGCTACTACGATCGTGCCTCCGATACGCTCGTTGTTCTCGGCGCGACGCTCATCGCGCGCGAGGAGCTCGCACTCCTGGGCGACCACAATGTCGCCAATGCGCTCGCGGCGGCACTCGCGGTGATGGGCGCCGATCCACTGCACGCGGCGCCCGCCGCGCGGGCGAAGGTCGCTGAGGCGCTCCGCGTCTTTCGTGCGTTGGAGCATCGCATCGAGCCGGCGGGCCGCTATGACGACGTGGAGTGGATCAACGATTCAAAGTCCACGAACGTCGCGTCGACGCTCGTGGCGCTGCGCGGCATGCGACGTCCCACCATCCTGCTCCTCGGCGGCCGACACAAGGGAGAGCCGTACGTCGCGCTCGGCGACGAGCTGCGTCGCACGGCAAAGCTGGTGCTCGCGTACGGCGAAGCGGGGCAAACCATCGTCGACGACCTCGCGAACACCGTGCCCGTTGAAGTGCTGGGGTCCTCGTTCGAGGAAGTGATTGCGCGCGCGCAGGCTGCTGCATCACCGGGCGACGCCGTGCTGCTTTCACCCGCGTGCTCGAGCTACGACATGTTCGACAACTATGAGGAGCGCGGCCGCGTGTTCAAGCAGCTCGCCGCTGAGCTCGGACCCGCGCACGCGTGACGGCTGCCGCCATGCCGCGTTCGCTCGATGCGGCCCAGGTGCGTGAGCGATGGCACATGGGCTCGGAAGCGCGCGGTCTGCTCCTCATCATGACGGTGGTGCTCGCGTTCGGCCTCGCGGTGCTGTACAGCGCCAGCGCGATCATCGCCGAGCAGGAGAACCACAACAGCTGGTTTTACGTGGCGCGGCAGGCACTGGGCGTGCTGGCGGGTGTCGTCGTATTTGCCATCGCTGCAAAGGTCGACGCGGCGAAGCTGTACGATCTCGCCTGGCCGATCATGTGGGTGACGATCGTCTCGCTCATCCTGTGCCTCGTGCTGCCAGAGAGCATCGCGCCGCGCATGCACGGGTCGAAGCGCTTTCTCTTCGGCGGGTCGATCCAGCCGTCGGAATTGGGCAAGCTCGCCGTGGTGATCTGGACGTCGATGCTCATCGTGAAGAAGGGCGACCAGCTGCGGCGTCTCACGAAGGGTGTGCTGCCGTTCTTCGTCGTCATCGGACTGCTCGACGTGCTCGTGGCGCTCGAGCCCGACCTGTCGGTGGCGATGCTGTACACACTCGTCCTGGCTGTGTTGCTGTTTGCCGGAGGTGTGCGCATCGCGCATTTCGTCATCATCTGTGCGCTCGCCATTCCACTGCTGTGGACGCGCATCCAGAATGCGCAGTACGCGGTGCTGCGGCTGACCGGGTTCTTCGATCCCGGCGGTGCGCCAGCAGAAGTCAGCTACCAGCTCAAGCAGTCGCTTATCGCGGTGGGATCGGGCGGGGCACTCGGCGTCGGCTTCGGTCAAGGCAGGCAACAGTACGGATTCCTGCCGTTTCCCTACAGTGACTTCATCGCGAGCAACATCGGTGAGGAGTGGGGGTTTCTCGGGCTTGCCGCGATTACGATCGCCTTCGCCGCGTACGCGCTGCTCGGCTTTCGTATCGCGCGTCGGGCGCGGTCGCCATTTCTCCAGCTGGTGGCCATCGGACTCACGTTCGTGACCGTGCTCACGGCGTACCTGCACATCGGCGTGGTCGTCGGCTTGTTGCCGACCACCGGACTCACGCTGCCGTTCGTGTCGTATGGCCGCTCCAACATCGTGCTCACGATGCTGATGACCGGCATCCTCGTGAACATCGGCAGCGAGAAAGAGCGCGTGATCGGCAGCAGCGCCACGGATCCCACGTCGCACCTTCGGCGCTGATGTCGCGCGCGGCGAGCAGGACCGTGTTTTTCGCCGGCGGAGGAACGGGCGGTCACCTCTATCCCGGACTCGCCATCGCGCGCACGCTGGTGCGGCTCGATCCGAGCGTGCGGCCGTTCTTCATCGGCGCGCTGCGGGGACTCGAGCGCACGGTGCTGCCCGCGTCCGAGTTTCCGCACCTGCTGCTGGACCTCCATCCGCTGTATCGCACCAAGCCGTGGGAGAACTGGCGCACGCTCGTCGGGGCCATCGGCGGCTGGCGACAGCTTGCCACAGTGGCTCGTCGCGAACAGCCGCGCATCATCGTCGGCACGGGTGGGTACGCGGCAGGCGTCGCGCTCGCGTACGCGGTGGCGCACGGCATCCCCATTGTGCAGCAGGCCGGCGACAGCTACCCCGGACTCACCGCGCGCGCGTTCCGTCGGTGGACGCGGGAGTACTACCTCGCATTCCCCGAGGCCGGCCGAGTCATCGGCGGGGAGCCATCGCACCACGTCGACACGGGTGCGCCCATCGAGCCGCCTCCAAGCCCCCGGCCGGACCGCGCCGCAGCACGGCGTGCGTGGGGATTTCCCGAGCAGGGTGGCCACGTGCTGCTCGTGTACGGCGGGAGCCAGGGATCGCGCGCGATCAATCTCGTCGTCGCAGAGTGGGTCAAGCGCGGACTACCGAAGGACCTCCACCTGATCTGGATGACTGGCAAGGCCAGCCACGAGGAGTTCGCTGCGCTGGATGGCGGCACCGTGCGCGTGCGCGAGTATCTCTCGCCGATCGCCGACTCGTATGCGGCGTCCGACCTCGCGCTCGCGCGCGCAGGCGCGATGACCACGGCCGAGTTGTTCGCGTGGGGCATACCGGCGATCGTCGTGCCGCTGCCCACGGCGGCCGCGGATCACCAGACTGTCAATGCGCGCGTGCTCGAGACGGCCGGCGCGGCGATCAACCTGCCGCAGGCCGAGCTCACGGCAGATCGATTGTCGGCGACGGTGCAGGGGCTCATCGATGATCCAGCGGCGATGGCTCGTTTGTCGGCTGGCGCGGTTGCACGCGCGCGGCCGAATGCCGCCGAGGTCATCGCGCACCGGATACTAGCCTTGTCATCCTGAGCGCAGCGACGGATCTGCACGTGTAGTTGGCCGAGCCAAGTGCAGATCCTTCGCTTCGCTCAGGATGACAGAGCGTATATTCGTCACAGCATGATCCTCCTCGACCCCGCCGACTCGCGGCCCATCCATTTTGTCGGCGTCGCCGGCGCCGGGATGAGTGCCCTCGCACAACTGTTCGTCCTTCGCGGTGTCGTCGTCACCGGCTGCGATGCGAACCCCGGCAACGCCCCCGACCTGGCGAGCCGCGGCATTCTCGTAGTCGAAGGGCACTCGCCCGATCACGTCACTGGCTGCCGAGCGCTCGTCGTCACCTCGGCAATGCCGAAGGATCATCCGGAGCTCGCGCGCGCGCGTGAGCTCGGCTTGCCCGTGATACGACGAGCGGAGGCGCTTGGTGAAGCAACGCGCGGCACCACCCTCGTCGGCATCGCGGGGACGCACGGGAAGTCCACCACCACGGTGCTCGCCACCGAAGCGCTCGCCGCGGCCGGCTATGATCCAACCGGCTACGTGGGCGCTCGCGTGACATCGTGGAACGGCAACCTGCGTGCGGGCAGCGCCGAGCGATTCGTCGTGGAAGCCGACGAGTACGACCGCTCATTCCTCGCACTCACGCCCACCGTGGCGGTGGTCACCAACCTCGAGGCGGATCACCTCGACATCTACGAGGGCATCGCTGACCTGCGTCGCACCTTTACAGACTACGTTCGCGGCGCGCGCTTCATCGTGCTGTGCGCGGATGACGACGAGGCGAACCAGCTTCCGACTCCGGCAAGCGCGGAGGTCATCCGCTACGGCATCGGCTCGCCCGACGCGCGGCTCCGCGCCACGAACCTGCGGCGCGAGGGACTCGGCACGCGCTTCGACGTGGTGTTCGACGGCGAGCCGCTGGGCGACGTGTCACTCGGCGTACCCGGCGAGCACAACGTGCGCAATGCACTGGGCGCATTGGCCGCGGGACTCTGCCTCGGCGCCACCGTGCCGGCGATGGCGCCCGGGATCGCCGCGTTCCGTGGTGTGGAGCGTCGCTTCCAGTATCTCGGCGAGGCACGCGGCGTGACCGTCGTAGACGACTACGCGCATCATCCCACGGAGGTGCGCGCCACGATCCAGGCGGCGCGAGAGGCGGCTCCCGACCGCCGGCTCGTGGTGGCCTTTCAGCCGCACCTCTTCACGCGCACGCGCGACTTCGCGCGGGAATTCGCCGAGGCGCTGGTGCTCGCGGACGTCGTCTGCCTGCTCGACATCTATCCGGCGCGCGAGAAGCCCATTGACGGTGTCACGAGTCGGCTGGTCGCACGCGAGATGTCGGCCCTCGGCCGCGCGCCCGCATGGTCTGGCGCGCGCGGAGCACTCGCTGAGGCGCTCGGCCGCCTTGCGATGCGGGGCGACCTCATCGTCACCATGGGGGCGGGCGACGTGACGCGCTGCGGGCCGGAGCTGCTCGCCGCGCTCGGGGCACCAGCGGCGTGAGTGAGCGCCCGGTCGCCGACGCCGGCGCGCCGCTCCCGCGCATCGCGCGATGGCACGTTGCGCTCGGAATCGTCGTGGTGCTCGCGATGCTGTCCGCACCGTGGTGGGGACCCAAGGTGCTGCGCGAGCTCGCGTTCTTTCGCGTGCGGCGCATCGAGGTGCTCGGTGCGCGCTACACGCCAGCCGCCGAGGTGCTCGAGCGGATGCGCGTGGACACGATGCGCAGCGTGTGGGATCCCGTGTGGCCGCTCATCACGCGCGTGGAGACGCATCCGCAAGTGGAGCGCGTCACCATCACGCGCAAGCTGCCTGGCACGCTCGTCGTCGAGCTGACGGAGCGCCGGCCCGTTGCCCTTGTTGCAACGGCCGGGGGGCTGGCCGCGGTGGACGAGCGGGGGCGCACCCTCCCGCTCGATCCCAGCCGCACGCCTGTCGACGCACCGATCGTCACCGCCGCGCGCGGTGATACCGCAGTGTATCATTTGCTGGGCGCCATGCAGCGTGACGCGCCACGACTCTATGCGCGGCTGGGCACCATCACGCGCGTGGGGAAGGACGAGCTCCTGCTGCGCATCGCCGACGTTCCCGTGCGAGCTTTGACGTCTGTCACACTCGCGCGTCTCTCCGACATTGAACCCGTGGAGCGCGATCTTGCGCGACGCCAGCTGCGCGCCGCCGAGCTCGACCTCCGTTACCGCGACCAAGTGATCGCCAGATTGCCATGAACTCGGACCGCCTCGTCGCCGGCCTGGATATCGGCTCGGCCAAGACGACCGCCATCATAGCCGAAGTCGTCGGCGACCTTCCCAAGCATCCCACCATCAAGGTGTTGGGCGTGGGCCAGGCGCGCACGACAGGCATGCGCCGCGGCGTCGTCTCGGACATCGAGGAGACCACGCGCTCCATTCGCAAGGCGCTGCAAGACGCGGAGCGCATGGCGGGCGCGCAGATCACCGAGGTGTATCTCGGCATCGCGGGCGAGCATGTGCGCGCGATGACGTCGAAGGGTATCGTCGCCGTGAGCAACGACGAGATCGGGAAGTCCGATGTCGATCGCGCCAACGAGGTCGCCCGGGCTCAGGCCATTCCGCAGGATCGCGAGTTGCTGCACGCCATCCCGCAGGAGTACACGGTGGACAAGGACACGGGCATCCGTGATCCCATCGGCATGAGCGGCACGCGGCTGGAGACCGAGATGTACCTCGTGACCATCGGGTCGAGTCCCGCGATCAACCTGCGAAAGAGCGTGGAGCGCGCGGGCTACAAGGTGCGCGAGTTGGTGCTGGAGCCGCTGGCCAGCGCACTGGCCGTCCTGACGGAAGACGAGAAGGAGCTGGGCGTCGCACTCGTGGAGATGGGCGCCGGAACCACCGACCTTGCGGTGTTCCACGAAGGCAAGATCCGCCATCTGGGCACCATTGCCTTTGGTGGCAACAACGTGACGAGTGACATCGTGCACGGACTGGGCGTGACGCAAGCCGATGCGGAGCGATTGAAGGAGAAGCACGGCTGCGCGTACGAGTCGCTCGTGGACCCGAGTGAGATCATCCAGCTGCCAAGCACGGTGGCGCAGGGCGACCGCCAGATTCCGCGCGAGCTGCTGGCGCACATCATCCACCAGCGGATGGATGAGATCTTCGACCTGGTGCAGCGCGATGTCTCCTCTGCGGGGTTCTCGAATCGCCTCGCGGCAGGGGTGGTGCTCACTGGCGGTGCAGCGTCGATGCAGGGCAGTGCCGAGCTGGCGAGCGACGTCTTTGGCACAGGCGTGCGCGTGGGGATACCGTCCGAGCGCATCGGCGGGCTGAGCGACTCGGTGGAGGCGCCGCAGTTCGCCACCGTGGTGGGCCTGGCCCAGTATGGCGCTGTGCGCATGGCGCTCGGCGGCGCGTCGGCGTCCGCGAAGCGGATGAAACTGCCGGGCGCTGGCGGCGGCATGGAGAAGCTCATCGAGCGCATCAAGTTCTACCTGCAGGACTTCTTCTAGCGGCGCGATCCGCGGCATCATAAACGTGACGTTCGCGTCCAGTTTTGTGGATAACACACGACCCTCGGTCGTGTGTTCTCTTTTTGTAGCTGGGTCGTCCTGCTTACGGGAGAAACAGCACTGGCTGGAATGCCCCGCGCGGTTATATTGCCGCATCGCTTCCGGGGTTACCGTCGAAGCGCCTTCCTGTTCGTCCATCTGACACTACGTAGCAAGGGAGTGTCGTTCGCAATGATCTTCGAATTCGAGGAGAGCGCGGCGCAGAACGCTCGCATGAAGGTCGTGGGCGTGGGCGGCGGCGGCGGTAACGCCGTCAACCGCATGATCGACGAGCACCTCGAGGGTGTCGAGTTCATCTCGGTGAACACCGACGCGCAAGCGCTGCTGAGCTCGAAGTCGGATCTGAAGATTCAAATCGGCAAGAAGCTCACTCGTGGGCTCGGCGCTGGCGCCAGGCCCGAGGTGGGCAAGCAGGCTATTGAGGAGAGCCGAGAGGAAATGGCGAAGGCCGTCTCCGGCGCGGACCTCGTGTTCATCACCTGCGGCATGGGTGGCGGTACCGGCACCGGTGCGGCGCCCGAGATCTGCGCGCTCGCCCGCGAGCAGGGTGCACTCACGGTGGGCATCGTGACGCGTCCGTTCCTCTTCGAGGGACGCAAGCGCATGCGGCAGGCGGATCAGGGTATCGCCGAGATGCGCAAGCACGTGGACACGATGATCGTCGTGCCCAACGAGCGGCTGCTCGCGGTGGTGGGCAAGGGGATTCCGTTCCAGGACGCGCTCAAGAAGGCCGACGAGGTGTTGTTGCACGCGACGCAGGGCATTTCGTCGCTCATCAGCGTCACGGGGCTCGTGAACGTGGACTTCGCCGACGTTCGCACGGTGATGCAGAGCGGCGGGTCGGCGCTCATGGGCACGGGTATCGGCCGTGGCGAGAATCGCGCGATGGAAGCCGCGCAGCAGGCCATCTCGAGCCCACTCCTGGACAATATCAGCATCTCCGGCGCGTTGGGGGTGCTCGTGAATATCACCGGAGGTGCCGATCTTACTCTGGGTGAGGTTCATCAGATCAACGAAATCATTCATGATGCCGTCGGCGACGACGCCGAGATCATCTTCGGCGCCGTGCACGAGCCGGCAATGCAGGGTGAGATTCGCGTCACCGTCATTGCGACGGGCTTCGACAAGGCGGTCCAGCCGGGCCTCGTCACGCCGGCGCACGATGTGAGCACGATCACAATGCCAAAGGGCGCGCCGGTCATTCCGTTTCCGAGCCGTCCGTCGCGCATGGGAGGCACAGTGCCTCCAGCGCGTCCCAACCCCGAAGTTCCTCGTGCTCCCCGTTCGTCGCCGCCTCCAGTGGCACCGGGTAGCGGGTCGCAGGATCTCAGTGACATGGAGATCCCGACCTTCATTCGGAGACAGATGGATTGAAGCCCCGTGATGCTCGCGCCATCTCCTATGCGGTGGTGGCGCTCCTGCTCGTTGTCGCGCTGAAGTACACACCCGCGCTGCCCGAGCACAAACCGTCGGAAATCCTTCGCCAGCAGAGCGCGTCAGCAGCTGCGCCGGCCATTGCACGTCGCACGCGGGTGGAGCGCCTCAATCGCGGCGAGACGCTCATCGGCCTGCTCAAGCGAGCAGGCGTGAGCGACCGGGCGGCGCAGGAAGTGGTGCGCGCCGCCACCGCCTCCGCGGTGAACACGCGCTACCTGCGCGCCGGCATGCCGGTGGATGTGCACAACGACAGCACCGACGAATCGCCCAGCGAGCTCGTCTTCCACCTCGGCATCGACCGTCTGCTGCGCATGAAGCGGTCGGCCAGCGGGTGGAGCGGCGTCGAGGAGCGGCTGCCGTGGACGACGGATACCGTCGTCGTGGGCGGAACCATTCGCGCCAATCTCTACCAGGCCATGGATGCCAGCGCGGCGGAGTTCTTCCCGGCGCGCGCAAAGGATGAATTGGCCTGGGCCATCGCGGACATCTTCGAATACCGCGTGGACATGAGCCGCGACCTGCAGGCGGGCGACACGTTCAGCGCGCTCGTCGAGCGGCTGGTCGGTCCACAGGGTACCACGAAGGTGAGCAAGGTGCTCGCTGCGTCGTTCGAGCTCTCCGGCAACAAGCTGTCCGCCATCCGCTTCGAGAACGGCGGCAGCGCGCAGTACTACGATTCGACGGGCAAGTCACTGCGCGCGATGTTCCTGCGCGCGCCGCTCGAATTCCGCCGTATCTCGTCCAACTTCGGCATGCGCTTCCATCCCATCCTCGGGCGCTACAAGGCGCACAAGGGGACGGACTACGCTGCGAACTCCGGCACGCCGGTCCGCGCCATCGGCAATGCGGTCGTGTTGCGCGCGGGCTGGTCGAACGGGTACGGCAATCTCCTCGAGCTCCGTCATCCAAACGGGTTCGTCACGCGGTACGGCCACATGCGCGGATTCGCCGCCGGCGTTCGCACCGGCTCGCGTGTGTCCATCGGCCAGACGGTAGGCTTCGTGGGCTCGACGGGCCTCAGCACTGCTCCGCACCTGCACTTCGAGGTGCTCGTGGGCGGAGCGCATCGCGATTCGCGCGCGGCCCTCAAGTCCACCGCCGGTGAGCCGCTGGTGGCATCGCAGCGCGGCGCGTTCAGTGCGAAGCGCGAGCAAATGCTGGCGATGTTGTCAGGAACCGCCGGCGTCGTCAGGCTCGCGCAGCGATAACCCCGAGATCGCAGCAGCACGACCAGAAGGAGCCCCGCACATGATGCGAGGCTCTTTCTCGCATGACGGAGCTGCCGCAGCGACCGCTGCTCCTCGACGTGGCGCCGACAAGAGTCTCGCACGCGTCATCGTATTGACTGTTCCGCGCGTAGTTTGCTGACATGATCGTCTGGCTCGTCGCTATCCTCGCGGGAGTGCTCGCCGCAGCCGTCCAGTACGGAAAGTCGGCGACCACGCGGTCCGCGCTGCCGCTCGCTGTTCTTCGCGCGCTCGCGGCCACCCTCATCGTCGCGCTGCTCGCCGGTGCGCCAGCGGGCCGCGCGTCGAGGCTCCCGCCGGACGTGGCGCTTGATGCGTCCGAGAGTTGGCTTCGCGCGTCCGACAGCACCGCGTGGACCGCAGCACTCGACTCGGCGACGCGGCTCGGTGGCGTCGTGCGGCTCTTTGGCGATTCACTGCGCGTGCGCGCTGGGCGGACGGACCCGGCGGATCGCGCGTCCGGCCTGCGCAGCGTTGCCGATGCCGCCACCGGGTCCGGCCGACCGGTCGTCATCGTCACCGATGGTGACCTGGACGAACCTGAGGTGCTCGCCTCCTTGCCACGCGGCTCGCGCACCGTCGTGATCCCGCGTCGCCACGGCGCCGACATCGGCGTGCTTGCGCTGGATGCGCCACGGGCGTTGTTAGCCGGCGACACCGTTGTCGCACGCATCACCGTCATCGCGGGTGCGGCCGGAAGCGCGGCGGGGCGCCTGGAGCTGCGGCTCGATGCCGTCGTGCTCGACAGCACGTCGATTACCGCACTTCCGCCATTCGCTGAACGCGTCATTGCGCTGCGCGGCATCGCGGACGGCGCGGAACGCGCGGGACTGCTGCGTGCGATTGTTGACGTGCCGGGCGACCGCGAGCCGCGGAACGACACGCTCTCCGTTGGTGTCGACGTCACGCGCTCGCCAGCGGCGGTGTTCGTGTCCACCGCGCCGGACTTCGACGCGCGCGAGGCCGTCGCTGCGCTTCGGGGCGTCACGTCGCTGCCGACACGCGCGTTCTACCGCGTTGCGCCTGGCATGTGGCGCGCGGACGGCGGGCTCGCGCGCGTGGACGAGAAGACGGTGCGTGAAGCGGTGCGCGATGCACCGATGGCCGTGCTGCACGGCGACACGGCGGTCTTCGGCCCGCCACGGATTGCCGCGCGCGGCGCCCTGTTGCTGTTCGTTCCCCCCACGGCCGACGACGGCGAGTGGTTCGCCGCAGCGGCACCGGTGTCGCCACTCGCGACGTCGCTCGCGGGCCTGCCGTTCGACAGTCTCGCTCCGCTCTCTGTGTCGCCATCGTTGCCGCGCGGGGAGTGGCAAGGACTGGTGGCGCGCCGCGGCGCGTCCGAGGAGCGGCGCGTCGCGCTCGTTGGATGGGAGGCGCCGAGGCGCGTCGCCATCCTGGGTGCGTCGGGCTTCTGGCGTTGGCGTTTTCGCGGCGGCGTGCGCGCCGACGCCTACTCGGCGTTTTTCGGTGCGTTGTACGACTGGCTCGCCGCCGGCCGGACGGATCGGCGCGCGGTTGTTCCGGACGGAGATCCGCTGCGCGCTGGAATGCCTGTGCGTTGGCGACGGGGAGCGGCCACGGACAGTGTGGCGACGGCGGTCCTGATTCGGCGCGATGGCACCGCACAGAGACGCACCGTGACCGTGCGCTTCGCCGACGGCGCAAACTCGGCGGAGACGTGGTCGCTCCCGCCGGGCCTGTACGATGTAACGACCGCAGGCGGGTCTGCGCTGCTCGCGGTGAATCAGTCGCGCGAACTGGTGCCCCAGCGGCCCACGGTGCAGTCGGGCGCCGTGGGTGGTGAATCGGCTGTTGGCGAGGCGCCTGCGTTGCGCGACTGGAAATGGATGTACGCGGTGGCGATTCTGCTGCTGTGCGTCGAGTGGCTGATGCGCCGGCGCGTGGGCCTGCGGTAGAAGGCCGGCGTCAGCCGAGGTATCGGCGTGCCACCTGCTCCAGCCGATCGTCCTTGGCGCGCTCCGCTTCCACGAGGATTTCCTTCACGTACTCGCGCAGGCTCGGCTCGCCCCAGTAGAAGCCCGTTGCCCGCTCGGCGAGCTGCGTCTCGTTGACGCGTGCCGCCTCGAGCAGCGCACGTGCGGCCGCACGGTTGAAGCCGGGATCCGTCGGCTCGGGAAGGTCATAGTTGCGGCGGGGCATCTCGCCTTCCGCATCGTCCCTCAAGAATGCACGTGACATGGCTGCGCTCCCCCGAAGCAAGAACATCGACCGCCAATCGATCGGATCAAGTTAGTGTGCGAGAGTTTTTCGTGAGGGCACGCGCCGACACAGCACGGTGCAGATCCTTCGTTTCACTCAGGATGACACACTTGCGGCCCGGAAGCGGTGGCAGCGCGCACGCGGCTCGCTCATATTGGGCCGGGTCGCGCGAGAATGCACACGAGTTCGCGGCCACGCCTCCACTGCACATCATCTCCGGACAACCGATGCGACTCTCCGCACTGTTGCTGCCCGTCGTCCCCGCGCTACTCGCAGCGCAGAGCCCGACGCCATCCCGCGGACCCGTTGCGTTCGTTGGGGTCACCGTGCTTCCAATGACGGGCGGTGCCGCGATTCCCAACCAGACGGTGATCGTTCGCGATGGCCGCGTCGCGCAAATGGGCGACGCGACCCGGCTCACCGCGCCGAGTGATGCGCTCGCCATTCCAGGGCGGGGGAAGTTCCTCATGCCTGGCCTTGCCGAGATGCATGCCCACCTGCCGGGCGCCAACGCCCCTGCGCAGCTGGTGCAGGACATCCTGTTTCTGTACGTGGCGAACGGAATCACGACGATCCGCGGCATGCTAGGCGCACCGAACCAGCTGGAGCTGCGGCGCAAGACCGCTGCGGGCGAGTTGCTCGGACCGACGATCCTCGTCGGCGCGCCGTCGTTGAGCGGCAACTCGGCGCCGAATCCGGACACCGCGTCGAAGCTCGTGCGCGCGCACAAAGCGGCGGGCTACGACTTCCTCAAGTTGCATCCGGGCCTTTCGCGAGCCACCTACGACGCCATCGTCGCCACGTCGCGCGAGGTGGGCATCAGCTACGGTGGGCACGTGTCGTCCGACGTTGGCATCACGCACACGTTCGCATCCTCGCAGTCGACCGTCGATCACATCGACGCCTATCTCGAGGAGGCGATTGGCAGCAGCAACGGCAACCTCGGCATCAACGCCGAGGCGGTGCGCGCGCTGGGCGCCGCCGACAGCGCAAAGATGCACGCGCTCGCGGTGGCCACGCGCACCGCGGGGGTATGGGTCGTGCCGACCGAGTACCTGTGGGAGAACTTCTTCGCGCCGCGGCCCGTGGACGAGTTCATGCGCCTGCCGGAAATGCGTTATGTGCCGCAGAGCATGAAGAACGGTTGGGGCAACCAGAAGAGGCAGTTCGACCAGGGTGTGCAGGCGGCGAACCTCACGGCCGTCGAGGGCGCGCGGTTCGTCGCGGCGCGGCGGCTCATGCTCCGCGAGCTCGGCCGCGCGGGCAACCGGTTGCTCATGGGAACTGACTCGCCGCAGATGATGAACGTGCCCGGCTTCGCACTGGGCCACGAGATTCGCGTCATGCGCGAAGCGGGACTGAGCTCGCAGCAGATTCTCGAGAGTGGCACGCGCAACGTGTCGCGCTATGTGGAGCAGTACCTCAAGGGCGACGCGCAGTTCGGCACGGTTGCCGTTGGCCAGCGCGCCGATCTCGTGCTGCTGGACGGGAATCCTCTCGAGGACATCGCCAACCTCGAGCGACGGGCGGGCGTCGTCGTGCGCGGCCGCTGGGTGCCGGCGGAGGAGATTCACCGCGAGCTCGAGGCGATGGCGTCGCGTAACGCGGCGCCCTGAAGCAACCGCGAGCATTGAGCTGTCAGTAACCGCGAGCTCGAGCCAGAGCTCCGGCTCGTTGTCACTCTGCATCGTTGGCTGCGTGGCAAGCCGTTGGCATCACCCTTTGTTTCGCTGAGGTAGCATGTTCGTGCGCTGCGCCTTGTCTGTGTTGCTCTTCGTCGTGTCGAGCGCGCATGCCGCCATCGGACAGCGGCCGAACGTCGTGCTCATCATCACCGACGACGTGGGCTACGGCGACCTCGGGAGCTATGGCTCGCGCGACATCCGCACACCACACGTCGACCGTCTGGCGAAGCAGGGCGTGCGCATGACGGATTTCTACGCGTCGCCGCAGTGTACGCCCACGCGTGCCGCACTCATCACGGGCCGTTACCAGCAACGCGTGCGGTTGGAGCGCGCGCTCAGCACCGTGGGGCCGTCGCTCGAACAAGGCCTTCCAGCGACCGGGCGCTCACTGCCGCAACTGCTGCGTAACAGCGGCTACGCCACGGGCCTCGTCGGGAAATGGCATCTCGGCTTCAAGCCGGAGTACGCGCCGCGCGCACATGGCTTCGACTACTTCTACGGATTCCTGAGCGGCTACATCGATTTCTACACGCACACGCGCGGGGGCGATGGACAGGCGGATCTCCAGGAGAATGGCGTTGCCGTCGCGGACACAGGCTACATGACCGACCTGATCACGGCGCGTTCCGTGCGCTTCATCGAGCGTAATGCGACTCGGCCATTCTTCCTCGAGGTCGCGTACAACGCCGCACACTGGCCGTTTCAGCGACCGGGTCATCGCACTCGCGCAGCGAACAATGGCGCGTTCCAGGGTCCCGCCGACAGCGTGCCCGCCACTCGCGCCGACTACATCGCGATGCTCGAGCGCGCAGACGATGGCGTCGGCGAAATTCTCGCGACGCTCGATCGGCTCGGCCTCGCACGCAACACGCTCGTCATCTTCACCAACGACAACGGCGGCGAGTGGCTCTCGAGCAACGCGCCGCTCTTCCATCGCAAGGACACGCTGTGGGAAGGTGGAATTCGCGTACCGGCCATCTTCCGGTGGCCATCGCGATTACCGGCGGGGAGAACGAGCGCCCACGCAGGTATTACGATGGACCTGTCCGCAACGATCCTTGCTGCGACGAGCGCCACGATTCCGGCAAACGCAGCACTGGAGGGCGCGGATCTTCTGCCCGTGCTCGCGGGACGCGCAGCGCCGAGCGCCCGGGCGCTGTTCTGGCGCATCGACACGCCGACGCGACAGCAACGCGCGGTGCGGCGGGGCGACTGGAAGTTGCTGGTCGATGGCGACGACCTCCTGCTGTTCGACCTCAAGTCGGACATCGGTGAGCGACGCGATGTCGCGAGCCGCAATCCCGGCGTGGTACGCGCGCTGCGGAAGCTGTTGGCCGAATGGGAGCGGGACGTGGACGCCGAAGCGGCACGCGTGGGGACTCGGTGACGTCCGTCGCCGTTCGCGATGCCACACCGCGCGATCGAATCGGCGCGTTGTCGCTGGTGCCGCGTCTCCGCGCGTTTGGCGCGCCGCCGCTCCGTCCCGCTGAATCACTCGATGATGCGGAGCGTCGCACGATCGAGCGCTTCTTCGACGCGCCGCCAGATGGTGCGCGATTGTGGGTGGCGCTCGGTGAGGGCGACATCGTGGTGGGCGTAGCGTACGCCGAGCGCGCGGTGGACTACTTCACCGGCGAGACGCACGGGCATCTCGGCATCCTCGCCGTGTCGGCGGAGGCGGAGGGGCAGGGCGTGGGACGCGCGCTCCTCGCGACGGTCGAAGCGTGGGCGGCGAGCGAGGGGCTCCGGTTCGTGACGCTGAACGTGTTCGCCGAGAACGCACGCGCGACGGCAGTGTACGAGCGCGCGGGCTATCGTCCCGACACGGTGCGCTACGTGAAGGAGCTGTAGCGGCTCGACCGCCTTCGCTGCGCCAAGGACGACACATCGGAACGAATGCGACCAACGCCGCTCCTCGCACGGAAGTACCTGTCACGCGCCGCGACGACCTGGATGCTCGCGCGCCTGCTCGCGAGCGCGGTGCTCTTTCTTGGCGGGATGGATGTACTGCGTCTCTCGGCCACGCAGGTCGCGCTGATCATCGCTGCTGCGGTGGCGCTCGGCATCGTGGACGTCATTCGGCGACACGAGCGAGCGCTCCTTGAGAACCTGGCGGTGTCGCGCGGGATGCTCTTCGCGCTGCTCGGCGCTCCGGCGTTCGTTGGCGAGTTGGGCATCGTCATTCTCGTGCGACTCGGCGACAATGGACTGCGAGCATTGAGCCCTCAGTAACTGCGAGCTAGAGCCAGAGCCAGAGCCAGAGCCAGAGCCAGAACTGGAGCTCGTGCTCACGCTCCAGCTCGAGCTCAGGCTCGCGGTTACTGACAGCTCAATGCTCGTAGTTCTGCATCAGGCTGGGTCCTTCGCCTCCGTTCAGGGTAGGCGGGACGACAAACGCAACGAAAGGCCTGCGGATGCAGGCCCTTCGTCGTACGAGTTACTGCACCGCGTACTAGGGCTGCAGGCCCGCGAGGTCGCGCACAGCGCTCTCGAGCTTGCGGACCTTTGGCCCGTCGCACGAGCTGCCCGCGTCACTGCCCAACTGCGTCGCAATCTGGTTCAGCGCACCGCTGCGCGCCGTACCGGACGCACGCTCGGCGTTGCTCAGCGTCTGGCGCACCGAGGTGATGCGGTCGGCGCTCAGGCACTTGTTGCGCTCGAGCTGGTCCACGTACGAACGCGCCAGCGCGAAGCTCGGCGGCCACACCATTTTCGGCTGGCCCTGCGCGTTGAGGTACTCGTAGTGCACCGTCTTGGCCGCGTCGATCTCGTTCTGCGAGATGTACTGGCTCGGCGTCAACTCGGCGATGTCGAGCCCGCGCGCGATTTCGGAGCTCACGATGGCGCCGTTGTACCAGTAGACGGACCACGAGCCGCCGCTCGCCATTCTCGTCGAGTCAATCGGGCCGCGGTCGAACGACGCGATTTCCTTCGGGTTCTTCGCGTCCGTCCAGTCGAACACCGAGATGCCGCCCTGATACCAGGCCTGCACCATCACGTCGCGGCCCGGAATGGGGATGAGCGAGCCGTTGTGCGCCACGCAGTTTTCGTTGCTGGTCTGCGCGGCGGGCAGCTTGTAGTAGCTGGCGAACTCCATGCTGCCGCCGTTCTTCACCTCGAAGATGGCGTTGGAGCCCCACTCCTTCTTGTCCGTCGCGCGGCACTTCGGCGCGCCACCGCCGCCCCATTCGTCGCTGAACAGCACCTTGGTGCCGTCGTTGTTGAACGTTGCGGAGTGCCAGTAAGCGAAGTTGCTGTCCGCCACTGCGCTGATGCGCTTGGGGTTTACCGGGTCCTTGATGTCGAGCAGGATGCCGTAGCCTTCGCAGGCACCGCCAGCCAGGCCAAGGGCCGGATAGACGGTGATGTCATGGCATGAGGTGACGCCCGGCCGGACCTTGCCGCCCGCGGGCGCCTGCTGGGCACCGAACATCTTGGCGATGATGCCGGGCAGGGCAGAGCGGAGGGCGGTGCTGTCGGCACCAGTGGCGGCACCCGTGCCACCACGCGCCTTGACGACGCTGTCGAGCATGTTCTTGGCGAACGGATCCGGCAGGACGACCTGGTTGTCCTGGATGGTGACGACGAACGCACCGCGAGCCTTGGCGGCTTCTGCCTGCTTCGCGGCGTTGGCCGCGTCTTCCGGCGCCGGGCCGTGGCTCTTCACGGACGCCAGGTCCTGGAAGATGCGCGGCGTGCTCACGATGGCCGCGGCGGCCGGGTTGGCGAGCGGCACCTTGATGACGTCGATGCGGAAGCGCGCGGTATTGGCGTCATCCGGATTGTCGATGCAACTCGGCATCTCCTGCGGGTTGCGCACGCCGGCCGAGCCAGAGATGTAGATGTAGATGTTCTGCTTGTCGTTCGGATCCTCGAGCACCGTGTGCGTGTGCGAACCGCGGCACGTCTGCACGTTGGCGATGTACTTGGGCGCCGTGATGTCCGTGATGTCGAAGATGCGGATGCCGCGCAGGCGGTCCTTGCTGATGGGGTCAGGGACACCCTGGCCGCCGCAGTCGATGCGGCCCGAATTCCCTTCACCCGACACGAACAGGAGGTTCTTGTAGACCGACACATCGCTCTGCGATGCCGGGCAGTAGTACGACGTCGTCAGGACTGGCTTGGCAGGGTTCGAGATGTCGTAGACCTGGAAGCCGTTGTAGTTGCCCTGGATGGCGTACTTGCCGGTGAACGCCAGGTCTGAATTGGTGCTTCCCTCGAACTTGCCGATGGACGGCGTGCGTGACAGCACATTGAGGTTCGAGACCGCCTCGGCGGCGTTGTGCATGCCGGCACGCAGCCCGACGCGTGGATCGGCCATCAACATCGGCTGGGGAGCAGACGTCGTGGTGGTGGTGGTCGCGGAGCACGCGGCTACGGACAGCAGTCCGGCGGCCAGCGTGAGCTTCAACAGGTTCATAGCGTGATTCCTCTGGGCAGGGTATGAAGCGACTGCGTATTGGACAACCAAACCTTCAGGGAAGTTGCACGCCGAGCACGAGGGCGGCGAGCATCCTCTCCATACGGGCGATCTCCGTGGTTTGATCCACGTTGACGTCCGAGGCGAACTTGAACACGGTTTCGTCCTGACCGGCGCCATACGTGGCGAACAATTCCTTCACCATGGCCACCGCGCCACGATGGTGCTGGATCATGAAGCCGAGGAAGAGGCGGTCGAACTCCGCGCCCTTCGCGGCGTCCAGCTTCTGCATCTGCTCCTCCGAGAGCATGCCCGGCATGCGCATCTCGTGCTGCACGCCGTTCATCATCATGGTCATGGGGCCAGCCTTGGCCTCGGGCACGGGCTGGCCGCGGTCCTTGAGCCATGTCTGCATGAGGAGGATCTCGTCGGCCTGCGCATTGATGATGCGATCGGCCAGGCGACGCACTTCCGCTCCCGCATTGTGGGTCGGCGCCCAACGGGCCATCACGAGCGCTTGCGCGTGGTGACCGATCATGCCCGACATGAAGTGGATGTCGCCGGCAACATAGGGCAACCGCGCGCTGTCCGCGCGCGCGCGCGCCACGGCTGCGGCGTCGCCCATTCCGGGCTCCGGTCGCGTGGACCGGGCTGATCCGCCCGTGGCGCACGCAGCAAGCGCGAGCGTACACATCAGGACGCCAGCCATTCGTGATGCGAAAGCGTATCTCATCCGATCATCCTCGTGGGGCGTGTGCGCGTCGGGCACCGTGCTCTGCCCGAGGCGTGCAACTTAGTGCCGGTGGCGATTTCTGGCATCCCGCCGACCGGCGGTATACACTTGCGGGACGCAGCAGATTCACATCGCATCGCTCACTGCGGACATCAGACCCCGCTTTGCGGGCCGGAGGCTGCATGAAGCGCAAAGGTCACCGCGACATCCCTGACTTCTCCAAGAAGCAGGCGCCATCGCCACACGCTCCAGCGGCCAAGCTCAAGGTGGCGCCGCCACCTCGGCCGTCTCGTACCGTCAAGCCACAAGCGACGTCCGCCAAGTCCGGACAGCGCGGGCGCTAAGCCGCCCGCCTGCGAGGCTCAGTTTCGTCACTCGCGCGTGCCAGCGCGCCCTTCTCGTTCCAGCAAGTGAAGGGCGTTCTGTGCCCGATGTTGGTCCGTGCGCGCGAGTCGCCGCCCCCCAGAATGGCGCTGTGCTCGCTGCTTCAAAAGAGAGTGCAGAGCTCGTAATGTGTTGCAGAGTCCGCATTTACGGGTCTCCAAGGCACGCGCATTGCTCGTGGTGCGCAAACTCCGGCGGTATCGGCGTCATGGTGAAAGCCAGCCACGAGGAGACGTTCATCGCGCTGCGTGACGCATCGTGAATCCCGCGAATCCGCCGCCGCGCTCGCAGCCGATGCGCTCGAAGAACGTGGCAGATCCCGGGCGAGCCACAATGGCGAGTGAGCCGCGTGGTGTCGCGTCGAACGCGCGGTTCATCAGCTCGCGCCCGACGCCCTGTCGCTGGTAGGCACGGTCCACGAGAATATCGGCGAGCGCGGCGTAGTAGTGTCCGTCCGTGAGCACGCGCGCCACGCCGACGAGGCGGTCACCGTCCCATGCGCCGATGTTCACGGTTCGCCCGAGCGCTGCGACGGCGCGGGTTGCCTCGTGGGACTCACCCGTGGTGCGCGTCGCCAGCGCAACGTACTCCGCGGCGTCGACGCCGCTGGCATCGAAGCGGAGAAGCGGGGGCAGCGCGTGTGTCTGCACGAAGACTGGCTCGTGTGTGGGCGGCGCGTCGCGTTCGTAAGACTCGACGTGCGCGCGCCGTGCGCCCCTGCGCCAGCGATGCCCGCGCTCCCATGCGAGGCCCGCGCCGGCGCCGAGCATCAATCCGCCAGCACCGGCTGCAACGCCCACGGCAAAAACAACGAGCACGAAGCGCAGCACGCCCAGCGCAGGATCACCGCCGTCGAACCCCTCGGCGATGAAGGGCCAGGCAAACGGCGCGGCGGCGAACCACCCGATGATGAATCCGACCAGTCCAACGCCATCCTTGATCGACGTGCGACGCTGGCTGTAGAACTCGGACACGCTGCCTCCATAGAGTGTCGTCCCGACAGGAGCGCGGAGCGCGACCGAGGGACCTGCTTTCAATCGGTCGAAGCAGAAACAGGTCCCTCGGT
>JANOIJ010000403.1:0-12232 GCA_031407575.1 Gemmatimonadaceae bacterium
GGAAGGCGTCTTAGTGAGCGCATTGGTCACTGTCTTCTTCGCGATCCCCATCAATTCGGGGAATCTCTTCTTCACCACCAAAGAGCCCAGCGCCCGTTCAGACACATCGATCAGAAACAGCCTCTTCTTGCCGGTGAAGAAGAGATTCCCCGAATTGATGGGGATCGCGAAGAAGACAGTGACCAATGCGCTCACTAAGACGCCTTCCGCTATACCGAAACTGCCCCGCAGGTTCAGGATGATCGCGATCCCCAGCGTGAACAGCAGCGTTGATATGAACTGCCCGATCAATGCTCCGGTCGGGGGTTTCGCCGTTGGATCCGACACGCCGGTCTCTTGTCTCCAGGTCTCGCCAAAGAACCGCGTGTACCAAAGAAAGCCGATGACGTAATAGACGGCAGCCGCGACGAGGACTGCCAGAGGATTGATGCCCGAGAGGAAAGTCATTGTCATGCCCCCAACGAGTGAGAACGTTCTACCGCAATGATGAGGGACAATCGAACGGTGCGGCACATCGAAAAGGGTGAGGGAATCGTGCGCATTCGGTCAGACGTCTAGCGAGGTACTGGCCGTGCGCCGCGGATGGGCGAGACTGGAGCATGCACCTATCCCGGTTCTCGATCTCACTCGCGCTCTGCCTCACGGCGGCCGCTGAGTCTCGCGCGCAGGCAGTGCCGGCGCAGGCCGACTCATCGCTCGGCACACCAGTCGGCCCGTTCATCGCGCTGTCCGTTGCCAACATCGAACGCGCGATCGGCTGGTATCGCGACACCCTCGGCATGCACGTCCACGATCAGGGCGTGGCCCCGAATGGCACCATTCGATTCGCGCTGCTCCGGCAGGGCACTGCGCTCATCGAGATCCTGCAGTTGCCGGACGCCAGGTCGCGGACGGAGGCTGCGCCCGGGACGACCGGGTCGCATCAGATCCACGGATTCTTCAAGTCCGGTCTGGTCGTGGCGGACCTGGACGGCGCCTATCGTCGCATGAAGAACATGAAGGTCCCGATGGCGTACGACCTCGGCCGAGCGGCAAACGGTCCGTACCGCTCGTTCGGCGTGCGCGACCCGGAAGGCAATCTCGTCCAGTTCTTCGGCAGGTGACCCGAGCCCTGGTGGTCGCCTTCACGGCCGCGATCTCGTCGCTGGCGCACGCGCAGGCGGATACATCGTGGCGCCAGGTGAATCGAGAAGCCATAGCGGCCTATCGGGCGAAGGACTATCGCGCGTATCGCGATCACATCGCGAGACTCGCGAACCTCGTGTCGGGTCATCCGCAGATGCTCTACAAGCTGGCGTCGGCGCATGCGCTCGCGGGCGACAGGGATGCAGCGCTCGCCCAGCTGCGAATGTTCGCGGCGACGGGCCTGACGCACGACGCGGCGCGCGATACCGACTTCGTCACACTTCGTGCGGATGAGGCGTTCAAGTCGATTGTGCGCGCAATAGAGGCGAACCGGAAACCGGTGTCGACGTCGGTGCCTGCATTCACGCTGGCCGACTCGTCACTCCTGCCGGAAGACATCGTCTACGATCGCGCAGGGCGGGCGTTCTACCTGAGCAGCATGAAGCGCCGGAAGATCGTGCGCGTTGACGCAGCGGGGCGGGCGACCGACTTCACGACCGAGGCGCAGGATGGCGTATGGAGCGTACTGGCTCTCGCCGTCGATCATCGGCGACGCTGGTTGTGGGCGACCATCAGTGCGTTGCCGCAGATGGGCGGGTTTGCGCAAGCGGATTCCGGACGCGCCGCGGTCGTCGCGTATGACATCGCGACGCGCACGCTGGCGAGGCGCGTGGACCTCCGGGTGAGCGGGCACCACGAGCTCGGGGAGCTCGCCTTCGACGCGCGCGGCGACCTCTACGTGTCGGACGGGCGTGCGGGCACGCTGTACGTGCTCCGGCGAAACGCCGATTCGCTGGTGAAGGTGCTGGGGGATGACGTGCTGGTGTCGCCGCAGGGCATCGTACCGCGTCCGGATGGTCGGCTCTTTCTCGCCGACTACACGCGTGGCATCGGGATCGTCGATCCCGCGCGACGCACGGTCGAATGGATGGCGCATCCGGACGAGATCCCGCTCAGCGGCATCGACGGTCTCACGCTCGTGGGGCGCTCGCTGATCGCCGTTCAGAATGGAACCACACCACGCCGCATCGTGCGTCTCGAGCTCGATGAGGCGCTTCGTCGCGTGACTGGTAGCAGCCTGCTCGAGTCGAACAGCGACGGAGCGCACGAGCCCAACCATGGAACGGTTGCGGGCGGAGAATACTACTTCATCGCGAACAGTGGATGGGACGTATTCGACGCTAACGGCTCGATGAAGTCCGCTGCGTCGCTGCGTCCTGCGGTCGTGCGGAAGCTCTCGCTCGCAGGCCTCAGGAGGCGCTCGGTTGCGGATACGACGCGGACGAAGGCCGAGTTGATGGCAGTCGATCGTCGCCTGGCCGCTGACGTCGCGACGCGCGGGCAGGATGCCGTCATTGCGCTGCTGGAGCCGGACGCCGCGGTGCTCGTGCCACGCCACGAGATCCTCCAGGGACCAGGGGCGGCGGCGACGCCGCTCCGGACGCGATACGACGGTCGCAGCGCCTATCGGTGGGTGACGTCGCATGCCGTCGCGAGCATCGATGGTCGCTTCGGCTGCACCGTGGGCACCTCGACCTTTCGCGATGCCGCTGACACCTCAGGCGCGGCTTTCGGGGGCCGCCTCATCACATGCTGGCGCCGTACGACGAGTGGCGCGTGGCGAATCGTCGCGCGCCAACACGGCGACCGACAAGTCCGCCTCGCCGCGAACGTCACGAGCGCGCCGCCTCTTGTGTACGCACCCGGGTCGGCCACCGTCGCCGTTACCGCAGCGACGCGAGACGAGCTCGTGGCCAACGAGATTTCGTTCGCAACGATGGGCCGCTCGACGCAGTCCACCATCGGCACCGCATTCGCCGCGTTCGCGGCAGAGGACGGGCTGCTGATGGCGAGATTCGACGTGGTGCAAGGGCGCCGAGCGATCGAGGCCGCGTTTGCGGACTGGCCGGCGACGTCCGTGCTGTGGTGGGAACCGGACCGGCGCTTTGGCGGCGGACGTGGCGGGCTCGCATTCACGGTTGGCCCGTCGTTCACGCACCCGCGCGACGACCGGACGAAGGCCACTTATCCAGTGCATTTCCTGTCGGTGTGGCGCCAGGATCCCGATGGCCGCTGGGCCTACATCTTCGACCTTGGCGCGCCTCGCTGATCACACCGCGGCGCATCAATCACGCAGCGCGCATCGTCACTCATCGCACCTCGAACGAGGCGTGCATGCCGCGCTCGTGATGTTGTCGGACTGTCCCGTCCACGGCGGCGCACAGCAGGAGATAGCGCCCAGGCGCGTACGTCATGGATGCCCACGCCGTCTGCCGGCCGGGAATCTGGAGGACACCGCCGAATGGCGTGCCGGGCCGCGGACCGCGTGAGCCACCATTGAACCATGCAAGCTCCTGCTCGACGGTCACACCGTCGGGCAGCCGCACGATCAGCAACTGGTGCAACTGGTCCGCATCATTCACCACGCGAAGCGTCTGGCGTCCTGCCTTGAGCCCCAAGGGCACGCTGATGCCAAAGTCAGTCAGGTGAACGGTGGCTGCGAAGGTCGGCTCAGTGGCCGGTGGACCACCGACGTCCTCGACCACGATCTCACCGATCATGCCCTTGGCCACGTGTGACGTGCCGTCGAGCGACGGATAACCGCAGAACACCACATACCTGCCGGGCGTCATGTGCAGCGCGAGGCCAAGCGAATCGCCGGCGGCGATGGTACCGTGGCCGCCAACGGGCGTGAGCCACGCCGGCCGCGGCGTCCGCAAGGCGCGCCACGCCAGGAAATCGGCGGCGCCCTTGCCCGAGTCGGCACGCATGATCGCCATGTAGTGCGGCTCCTTGCCATCGTTGATCAGGCGCATGCGCACCAGGCCAGCGGGAATGCGTTTCGGCAGCGTGAACGCAAAGTCGTGAGCAAGGACGCGAAAGTTCTGTCCTTGCTGAACGGCCGGCGCGCCGACGGCGAGCGCGAGGAGCAGCGACAGGTGCATGAGATCCCGGGACCGGAGTGAGTGGTGATGATTGCGATGCAGTATGGCACCGCCGAGTGCGCGCCGAGGTCAGCGTGGCGTCAGCGTGTCGTCAGACGATGTCCGTTCTTGCACCACGCTCACATCGCTCTGACGACGTGAGACTCCTGCAACAGCACGCCGATCAGGGTCGATCTCTGTGCCGCGTACCCTAGGTTGACCGAGGCGCGCGGTACTCACTGGCCGCGCGTCACTTTCTCTTCGGCCAACCCGATGCTTCGCGCAACCTGTACTGCCGTCGTCCTCGCTGCCCTCGCGGCAGGTGCAATGCCGCACGCCGCGGTTGCTGCGCAGCGTGAGCGGCTTCGACGGGCCCGAATCAGCCCAGTATCATCCGGTTCTGGACGCCTGGTTCGTGAGCAACACGGCCGGCAACCGCACGTCGTCGAACACGGGCTTCATCAGCCGCCTGAACGGCGACGGGACCATGGACGATCGCACGTTCATCGCAGGCGGCGTGAACCTCGTGGTGCTACGTGGGCCCAAGGGCATCGTGCTGGCCGGCGACACGCTCTGGGTGACGGACATCGATGCCGTGCGCGCCTTCGACGCGCGGACGGGTCGGCCACTCACGAGCGTGGACCTTCGCGCGCACGACGCGTTGTGGCTCAACGACATCGCGCTCGGCCCCGATGGGGCGCTCTACGTGACCGACACCGGCGTCCGCTGGGATTCCGCGGGGCGCCGGCACCACGTGGGGCCAGACCGCATCTATCGCATAGCGCCGAGCGGTGCGGTACGCATCGCGGCCGAAGGCGCGGTGCTCAACGAACCGAACGGAATCATCTGGAACGCCAGGCAACGCGAGTTCCTCCTCGCGCCCATCGCCGGCCCGTCGGTCTACCGCTGGAAGGAGGGCAGTGCACCAACGGTGCTTGCCGATGGTGCCGGCAAGTATGACGGCGTGGTGATGCGCGCGAACGGCGATGCACTGCTCACGAGCGCCGGCGATTCCAGTGTCAGCGTGGTGCGCAACGGCCGCATCATTCCGGTCATTCGCGGACTGTCGCAGCCTGCGGACCTCGGCATCAACGATCGGCGCTCGCGCGTGATGGTGCCACTGCGCGGCACCGCGAACCGGGTGGAGCTCTGGCAGCTTCCTCGCGAGTGAGTCGTTGGCCGTGCCACGCCCTCGCTTTGCGGAATGTCAGAATCTCGTCATACCGGCGCGGTTGCCGATCGGTGGCGGGCGCGGCTGCTAAACTGATGGAGATCCCGCCTCAGGTGCGCCCGCGCCGCCCGCCTCCGCTCCACTCGATGTCCAGACTGGGGAATTTCCGCCGCCAACTGTCGCGCGTGCCGGGAGCGTCGCTGCTCGTCGCGCTGCTCGTGGTCACCTTCGGCGTGGCATCGCTGCTCGCGTACGAGGCGTGGTGCACGGCCGTCGCGCAGCGTGCCACCGAGCAACGTGCGCTTCAGGACCTTGCGACCTATGCCACATGGGGCGCCGCGCGGCTGGAGGAGGCGAGCCTGCATCTCGCCCTCTCGGCGGTATTCCAGCGCGTGTCGGGTCACGTGGCCCCGGGCGAGCCGCCGCTTCCGTCGCTCGACGTGGTGCGCCGCGGCGCCACGCATGCTGCGGAGTGCCGGTGTGCGCCGACGATCCCGGTCCACTACTACTTTCGCCTGGACCTGCGCACGGGCGACATCACCACCACTGGCGACGCATCGCGCTCAGCGGCACGGGGCTGGCTCGCGGACACTATCCGCACCAGCGTCAGGCGATATCTCTTCCCGTACGCGATCGCATTCGGGGGCCGCGGCGGCGGCGCCGACGTCATCGCGTATACGCTGCGCAGGGACGCCGCTGGCGCAGCGATCGGCGCGTACGGCCTTGTGACACGCGCCGATTCGCTCGCGGAGAGCGCAATGCCGCGGGTGCTGGAGGCGCGGAAGGGAATCATCCCGCGCGCCCTCCGCGGCGAGAGCCCGAACGATTCCATCGTGATGGTGGCCATTCACGGACCATCGGGCGACCCACTTCGCGTCGCTCTCGGTGGCGGGACGTCGCGACTCGTCTCCGACACGACGACGCTCTCGCCGTGGGCGGGGGGAATGTTCGTGCGTGTATCACTCCGACCCGAAGCGGCACGCCTCCTCCGGCGCGAAGTCGGCACGTCGGTTCGGCTTCCGATCTGGCTCGGGCTCCTCACGCTCATGGGCGGCCTCGTTGCGGTCATCGCGCGGCACCTGCGCCGTGCGCAAGAGCTGGCGCGTCTCCGTGCCGAGTTCACGACGAGCGTCTCGCACGAGCTGCGCACTCCGCTCGCGCAGATCCTGCTCTTCGGGGAAACGCTCACCCTGGGACGCGCGCGCTCGCGGCACGAGCGCACTGCCGCCGCCGAAGTCATCGTCCGTGAAGCTCGGCGGCTCATGCGCATGGTCGAGAATGCCCTGCACTTTGCGCGGTCCGAACGACGGTCGGTTGAGCTGATGCGCGAACGCGTGCCGCTCGCCTCCATTATTCGCGATGTGCTGGAGAGCTTCGCACCCCTGGCGTGGGCTGCGGGAGTACAGGTGCACGACCAGCTCGATGACGCGGTGACTGCGGTGGTCGATCGCGCCGCCGTTCGCCAGGTCGTGCTCAACCTCCTCGACAACGCCATCAAGCACGGACCGCGCGGCCAGAACGTGATCGTCATGCTGGGCGCAACGGTGGGGGCGATGGGTCACGTGGCGCGACTCACCGTGGAGGACGAAGGCACGGGCGTCGCACCGGCCGACCGTGAGCGCATCTGGCAGCCCTTCGTGCGTGCTGCCTCGCGGCACACGGGGCGCGACGTCACGGGCAGCGGCATCGGTCTCGCAGTGGTTCGCGACCTGGTGTGCAGGCATGGCGGCGCGGTGCGCGTCGAGTCTGGCGCCACCGGCGGTGCGCGGTTCATCGTGGAGTTTCCGCTCGACGCGGAGTCCACGTGACGCGAATCCTGGTGATCGAGGACAACACGGACCTCGCCCGCGGCCTGGCCAGCAACCTCGAGATCGAGGGCTACACCGTGGATATTGCGACGGATGGGCAGTCCGGCCTCTCGACCGCACGCCGCACGAGCCCCGATCTCGTCATCCTCGACCTGATGCTCCCCGACCAGGATGGCCTTCGCGTGCTCGCGGCACTGCGTGTGGAGGAGAACGACGTGCCGGTGCTGATCCTGTCGGCGCGCAACGAGGAAGTCGACAAGGTTCGTGGTTTCCGCTTCGGCGCCGACGACTACGTGACCAAGCCATTCGGCCTCCTCGAACTGCTCGGCCGGGTGAACGCGATCCTTCGTCGATTCGGCGCGGCCGATCGTCGCCGCGAAGCAGCGACCGATGGCGATCGCATTCGTTTCGGCGACATCGAGATACTTCCCGCCACGCACACGATCTACCGCCGTGGCTATCCTGTCGAGTTGCGACCCAAGGAGTACGACCTGCTCATGTCGCTCGTCCGCAGGAAGGGGGATATCGTCACGCGTCTCGAGCTGTTGCGCGACGTCTGGGGGTACGACGCGGAGGTCGTGAGCCGCACGGTCGACACGCACATCGCGGAGCTAAGACGAAAGCTCGAGGACAACCCAGGCGAGCCGCGCTATATCCTCACGGTCAGGAAAACAGGCTATCGGCTGCGGATCGACTAGCGAGCGGCGGCGCGAAGCTGCGCCAGCGTCGCCACGCCACCGTGCGCCCCGACGATCGCTGCGCCAGCGTGGCTTCCAACACCATGTCAACCAAAGTCTCGACGTCGATCCGTGATCAGCGGTCGTCGAACGGAGGCAGCTGCGAAACGCGGCTCCTTCGATGCCCGCCACAGACACGCGCCCATGACCAGCCGGCTGGCCGGTTGCAGCACGGGATACACGGCGCTCGCGATCGCACCTGCCCACGAGACATTCGCATACCCACCCGCGATGATCAGTCCCGTGAGTGGTACGGCGGCGAGCAGCAGCGCACCGAGCAGCCGCTCGAAGCCCGTGCCCCGGATCGCCGCGAGTCCGTAGCAGAGTGATCCGATCAGGAAGGCGATGAGCAGCACGAAGAACATCGCATCCCACACGGCGTCCCACCCATCGAGCAGCAGTCGGAGCGACGCCTGCTCAAGGACGTCTGCGCCACGATAACGCGCCCGCCACGAGCCGTTGACGGCAAAGATGCTCACTGCGATACCCACCAGCTCCACGACCGCCCAGATCGCGAAGGCTGCGAGCCCCGCTGCGGTCCAGCCGGGGGCGCGCCGAGCCAGTACATATCCCATGGTCATGTAAGCGAACAGCGCAATCCAGTTGTGGACGAAGTTCACCCACAGGCGCGCGAGGTGCCACGGGTTCTCGTGGAGCGCGATCATCGCGACGAAATCGGCAGGCGTGCCCACGAAGCGGGGCAGCAGCCACAGCAGGAACGTGGACACGGCGGACGCCGCCGCGAGTACCGCGCCCGTACGCAGCGCCGCGTCCACGCTCAAGGCGCCAGGTGCGCGCGAAGGAAGCCGAGCATGCGTGGCCATGCGGCGCGCGTCGCGGCGAGGTTGGCCCCGTCGTGCGCGTGCTGCTCGCGGATGAATCCATGACCCGCTCCGGCGAGGATGGACTGCTCGTAGACCACGCCGGCCGCGCGATAGCTCGAGTCAGCATACGGGAGCGTGACATTCACGCGCGCGTCGAACTCCGCCATGAGCGCCAATGTTGGCGTCCGCACTCCCGTGAAGTCGATGCGATCGCTCGGCGCCGATCCGTAGAAGACGACCGCTGCACTCGCGGTGGGTATGTAGGCCGCCGTCGTGAACGACATCGACCCGCCCCAGCAGAAGCCGATCACGCCCCACCTGGGCAATGCGGACGGCAACGCCGCGCCGTGCCGACCGACCGCCGCGATGCGGCGCACCACCTGTCCGTAATCGAGGCCACTGATCACTGCGATCGCCGAATCGATTCCGCCCGCCATCGTCCCGAGACTGTCGGGTGAGGCCGGCAGACGCTTGCCGGACAGGAGGTCCGGAGCAATCGCGATGAAACCGTCCGCCGCGAGCTGGTCCGCCACGGAGCGCACCCACGTGGTCATCCCGAAGATCTCGTGAATGACGAGCACGACGGGTGCGCGCGTCGCGCGCTCCGGATAAACCACCCATGCACGGAGGCTGTCTGCCGCGCGGCCTTCACTAGCCGGCAAGCGAACCATCATCCATTCGCCGTGCCGAGTGGAAGCCGCGAGACGTGCCGCAGCCCCGTCTTCCGCTGGTGGAATGGTCGCCGGGGGGTCGGACGTCGCGCGCCGCCCCGGGCCGCAGGCGCAGAGTGCGATGAGGACGAACATCGACAGGAGGAGTGCACGTGGACCAGCCATGCCGAACTCGCGAAAGGGGAACGGCAATCGTAGCACAGGTGCAGGGGGCATCCAGCCGCCACGCAATCATTTCACGCAACGCTGACGCACACAGTGCTACCGCCAGAACTCCTGACGAAGTCCGAACCTTCGCGGCAGGGCTTCGGTGGTCGCCGGATGGTAGCCTTCCGATTGATCCTCCCGCTGGCACCCATCCCATTTCCTCCTGTCGCCAGATTGACTCGTCGCGCCTTCCTGCTGGCCATCGTCATCGCCACCACAGCCGTATCCGCCGGCGCGCAGCCGCAGCCGATCACGGTGCGGCTCGACGAGCTCGCACCAGGGGTATACCACGTGGCATCGGGCGTGTTCTACGCCCTCGCGATCACACAGGGCGACTCGATCCTGCTCGTCGACCTGCCGGACTCCGAAGCGCGTTCGCGCGCGATGCTCGATACGCTGCGATCCCGCTTCCCGCGAACGCCCGTTCGTCTTGTGATCAGCAGCCACCATCACGACGACCACATCGCCGGACTCGGACTGGCGTTCTCGGGCGGCGTGCCCGTGATCGCGCACGCGCGCAGCGTGCCACACTTGCTCGCGTTCCGCGCCGCAACCGCGATTACGCGATTCGTTCGTGGCGTGGCGGACAGCGTCGTGATCGGCTCGGGGCCGAACGAGGTCCGCCTCTACGCGGTGTCCAACGGGCATAGCGAGACGATGCTCCTGGCATACCTCCCTGCGATTCGCCTGCTGTCCGCACCGGACCTCGCGGAGCCAGGCCCATGGGACATCGAGCGCGCCGCGCTGGTCGATCACGTGCAGCACCTCGGCATCGGCGTCGAGCGTGTCGCGCCAGGTCACGCACGCGCTCGGCCATGGTCCGACTTCGACAGGGCCCACTTGCGCGAGCAGGCCACTGCGATCCTCCGTCGATCGGTGGACGCCGTCGGGGGTGAGCGTGCACTGCGTGCGCTCACCGCGACGCGTGCGTCGCTCTGGATGACTCGACACGCAGCCGGCGGAGCGCAATGGCCGGGCGCACCCTCGGCACCGACGCATCTCGTTGGCGTCGAGACGCGCGACTTTACGCACTCGCGCATGGCCTTCGCAGGTGAGCGTCGCACCACCAGTGCAGCCACGCCGTTCCGGATCGTCGCCACGCCGGTGGCAGGCTACGAGCAGGTCTTCGGGTACGATGTCTCGTACGACGCCGACAGCCTCGCGGCGCGGTCGCGTGAACTCGCGCTCTCGCCCGCCCGCGTGTTGCTCACCGCGATCGATGGCGACTGCCGACTCGACGACCCACCAGCGGCGAGCGTTGCCGAGCGGGGAGTGGCCGTGCTGCGATGCGCGGCGCCAACGACGGGACCGTTTCGGCTGCGCGTCGACTCGCTGTCGGGCTGGCCACTCGAGGTGGAGACGCAACTGCCAAGCCGCGTGTACGAGCGTGAGAATACCGTAACCGCGTTCGGCTCCTTCCGAAGCGTGGCTGGTCCCGGCGGTGCCGTCATGCTTCCGCACGTGGTGGAGCGTCGCGTCGGCGGACGAGCGCACACGCTCGCGTCCTATGCCCGCATCGACGGCGTCGAAGCGCCGCACGACAGCAACTTTGCGATATCAATGCGCCGAGCGGCCGCCCCACCCCACATACGAGTGCGCGAGATCGCGACCTCGGTGCTGTATCTCGAGTCCGACTCGCTCTACTACGCGCTCGCCGTCGTCCACGACAGCATCGTGCTCATCGATCCGCCGGAGACCGAGCACCGCACGGGCGCGATGCTCGACACCCTGCGCGGACGCTTTCCAGGTAGGGCGATCGGCGCAGTCGTCGTGAGTCACCATCATCCGGATCACGTCGCGGGCATACCAGCCGTGCTCGACGCCGGCATTCCAGTCATCGCACATGCCGACAATACCACCGTGCTCGCCGCGGCCGCCGCGGCATCGGCTCGCCATCCCGTCACCGGCACCCTGGTTCGTTCAGTTCGCGACAGCCTCGTACTCGGAGCGGGCCTGCCCACCGAATTGCGACTGTACGCCGCGTCACTCAACGAGGCCGCGACCCACCTCATCGCCTACCTGCCGCAACACCGCACTCTCCATGTGGCCGACGCAGCGGAAGGTGGCCGGAGCGGCGAGCTTCTGGCCTGGATACGGTCGCGCGGACTCACGGTCACGCAACTCACCACCGCACATACCGGCCTTCATCCTGGGCCATGACCGGAGCATCATGAACGCGAGCGGTATGGCAAGCCGCTTGATTCCTCTCGGCTTGACATATTCCGATATCGGAATATGATTGGCACATGGCACGAGCAGCAACGACGTCTGACGTCTTCAACGCGATCGCTGAGCCGCAGCGACGGGAGATCCTGGTGCTGCTGCGGGCGGGTGAGCGGCCGGTGACCGAGTTGGCCCAGGCGCTGGGGATCACCCAGCCGGGGGCGTCCAAACACCTGCGGGTGCTCCGCGAGGTCGGACTGGTGCGGGACCGCAAGGCCGGCAAGCAACGCCTGTACGGCCTTGACGCCCGCGGGCTGCGACCGATTCACGAGTGGACCGGCGGGTTCGAGCGGTTCTGGAACGAGAGCTTCGACCGGCTCGACGCGTACGTGCAGGACCTCAAGCAGGCGGGACAGGTGGAGTGACCAATGGCAGCAGCAGGATTGGACGCGTCGGCGCAGTCAGCGACGGCCGACCGCGAGATCGTGATCTCACGGGTCATCAGTGCCCCACGAGAGCTGGTGTTCGAGGCGTTCACCGAGGTGCGGCACCTATCGCGGTGGTGGGGGCCGGAGGGGTTCACCACCACCACGCGGGCGTTC
>JANOIJ010000004.1:0-1559 GCA_031407575.1 Gemmatimonadaceae bacterium
ATGTCGCCGCGCAGGGCGACCGGTGGAAGGGTACGAGCGAGCGCGGCATCCATCGCTCGACGGATGGCGGCAAGACGTGGACGCACGTGCTCAAGGGGCTGAACCTCACGAGCGGCGCGAGCGACCTGTCGATGGATCCCACCAATCCGCGCATCCTCTACGCGGCGTTCTGGGATCACCAGCGTGTGCCGTGGCAGGTGCGCAGCGGCGGCGCCGGGAGCGGCATCTGGAAATCCACCGACGCCGGCGACACGTGGACGCGTCTCACGGAAGGACTTCCGAAGCTGATGGGCAAGATCGGCATCGCGGTGTCGCCGGCGAATCCCGAGCGCGTCTTCGCGATCATAGAGGCGGACAAGGGCGGCCTGTTTCGTTCCGACGACGCGGGCAAGACGTGGCGGCTGCTGAATGAGGACCGTCTGATCCAGACGCGCTCGTGGTACTACATGAAGATCACGGCCGATCCGCAGAACGCGGATGTCGTCTACATCATGAACGCGCCGGTGCTCAAGTCAATTGATGGAGGTGCACGGTTTGCGACACTTCCGGCGACGCATGGCGACAACCACCAACTGTGGATCAACCCGAAGGACGCGCGCTACATGATCAACGCGAACGACGGCGGCGCGTCCGTCTCGCTCGACCAGGGGCGGAGTTGGAGCACGCAGAGTAATCAACCGACCGCGCAGTTCTATCACGTCATCGTGGACGACGTCTACCCGTACCGATTGTACAGCGGGCAGCAGGACAACTCGTCCGTGATCATCAAGAGCCGCTCCGATGGGCCGAACATCAGCGAGCGTGACTGGCAGGACGGACCGGGCTGCGAGAGTGCGAACGTTGGCGTGGACCGGAAGAATCCGCGCTACGTCTACGGCGGCTGCTACCAGGGCATCTTCGAAGAGCTGGACATGAGCACCGAGCTCACGCGCGCGATCATGGCGTGGCCCGAGTTGTCGCTGACGGAGCCCTCCGACAAGATCCGCTATCGCTTCAACTGGACCGCGCCCGCCGTCGTCTCGCAGCACAACCCCAACGTGCTCTACCTCGGCGCCAATGTCCTCTTTCGCACGCAGGACCGCGGCAGGACGTGGACGCCGATTTCCACGGACCTTACGCGCAACGACAAGTCGACGCAGGGCGCGGGTGGCACGCCGATCACGAACGAAGGGGCGGGTGGCGAAAACTACGGCACCATCATCCACATCGCGGAATCGCCGCACGATGCCAACACGATGTACCTCGGCACTGACGACGGGCTCGTGCAGCTCACGCGCGACGCTGGTCGCACCTGGTCCAACGTCACGCCGAGCGGCATCGGGGTTGGGCTCGCGAACATGGTCGAGGTGTCGCCACACGATGCGGGCACCGTGTACCTCGCGTTGCGCATGGATCGCCGAGGCGACTACGCGCCGTACGCGTACCGGTCGACCGACTTCGGAAAGTCGTGGACGCGCATCACGAGCGGCCTGCGCGACGGTGAGCCGGTGCGCGTCATTCGCGAGGACACGGAGCGTCGCGGGATGCTGTACGCCGGTACGGAGACGGGCGTGTACGTC
>JANOIJ010000013.1:0-5332 GCA_031407575.1 Gemmatimonadaceae bacterium
GTGAACTCTGCCGGCGCCACCGGCGCTATGGCTGTTTGACGACCGGCCACTCCGCGATCGGGCTGCGCAGATTCTCGACCATTTCGCGAACGAACGCAGTGTCCCGAAGTCGCTCGCCGTAGTAGGTCGCGTCGTGCGGGAGGTCGCGTGACGCAAGCAGGAAGTGCTTGCGCGCCTCGATACCGTTAAGCCGGCTTAACGCGAGGGCCCGGACGAAGTCCCCGCGGTCCTCGAGCAGCGTGCCCAGGATCTGAAGCGCCTGCTCGTCGCCGAGGAGCAGAGCGTCGTCGATGTGCGCCTCCTTGAGTGTGTTCGACTTCGATCGAGCCATGTCGAGGAGTAGCTCGCGGAAGACCGGGTCTCGCTGCAGACGCCACAGAGCACGACCGATCGTGATCTTTCGGCTGAGGTCAGCCTCCGAGTGAAGGAGCCGTCGGAGCTCCTCGGCGGCCGTCTCGTCACCGATCTCTCCGAGACCCTCGATCAGGTGCGTGTACCGCAGATGAAGGTTGCGGCGCAGGAGAGCGCGCGCGAGGGCGAGCTCTTCGGGTGAGAGGAGGCGGAGAAAGGCGAGGTCGACTTCCCGTCGCTGGAGCCCGCGCGAGTCAACGAAGAAGTGGTGGAAGAACTCGCGAAACGCGGCGGAGACGCGGGCCCAATCAATGGGCTCGATGGTGTACGCAGGGTTTGCAGCGGGCGGGCGCTTGAGCATCACGCGACTAGGATTCTCCTTGAGGTAGCCACACATCGAAGGCCGTGGCGCTCTAACGCCTTAGCTAACCTGCGGGCGAATCAAATCAATGCGAGCGCAGCGAGCTTCCAAAGATCGCCCGACAGGTTCAGCGCACGTTATATGGCCCGGTCCGCGGACTCAATGCGCGCGCTGTCTGCGCATCGAGCAGGTTAATCTGGTCGGGCGATTGCGGCGGTACACGACGTCCCACAGTGCGGGCAGGCGATGGTACCGTCCACTCGGGCCGCAATGGGGAGATTGAGCGGAGCAAGATCTCTTCGACATCCGATGCATAAAAAGCGTGCGTCGGCTGTCGGTTTTCGCGTTGGAACGTAGCGCAGCTCGTTTTTCGGGTATGTGGCAACCCAGACAGGAACGAGTCGATCAGGCTGCAGCGACGGCACGAACTCGGCAATCGCATCGGCTTCGAGATCTTCAGCCTCGTCGCTTTGGTCCCAAATGTGGAGTCGGAGTCCTGGGCGCAACTGGATTCCAGCATTCGCGAGGTCGCGAAGACTGCCGAGAGTATCGAGCGGCACACCAGCGCGCGACCCATCGTCGGTCCACTGACCGAGACCGTTGAAGTCGGCGTAAATACGTGGAACCTCAGCGGTCACTGTCACTCAAGAGGAAGTCTGTAGCCATATAAACGCCCAAGTTCAGCGGCTTGTCCGATGCAACGTACGTTATGTAGCCGCCACGCGATCATGAGACGCGCAGTATGGCCTTCTTCACTGGTCGCCAAACGCCATCGGCCTGACGCAGCACCACCAAGAAGCCGGCGCCGCCGAGCCAGTCTCCTTGGCTGTCGATATAGGTGATCGCCCAGTGCGTGTCGGAACTCAGCCCGACGCGCGTCAGACTGATAATGCCCGTGCTCGCGTCTGGATACCGCGCACGGAACACTTGCCAGCGGTCGGGACCCGGACCAGGCCGGAAGAGATTTCGAAGCACGGTGTCCGGAATGATCTGCAATCGACCGCGGCCAATCTCAATCGTGCCAAGGGCGCTCGAGTCTGTGGCAACGCGCTTGAACTCGTCGATGACACTGGCTGGCAAGTCAGGAATGTTGTCCCGCAACCAACGCTCCCAGTTCACGTCGAGGGGGAAGGCTGCGAACCGCTCTCGCACGAGAACGCCGCGAAGCGAATCGTTGCCATAACTGGAATCGAGCAACGCTCGCAAGACGGCGCGCTCTGCGCTCCGTACCGGAGGAACGGACGGTTTGCATGCGAGGACAACCAGCGAGCCGAGGACTGCGAGTATCAGTCGGCGCATCGTATTGGATCCACCACGAAGCCTGTGTCGACATGGACCGCCCAAGTTCAGCTGCAAGGCATCAAATAGACTGCGAGCGAAGCGAGCTTCCAAAACGCCTTGTCTGCTGCAACGCACGTTATGCCGCAGGCGCGACGGACTGCACCCAGTATCGATGATCGCCATGAGATACTGTTCATTTCGGAGCGTACGAGCCGGTGAGGGTGTCGGATGCGTCTTGGGCGCCCGTGGGCTTTGAATAGTCGCGCAAATCGGAGCACCGGAGCGAAAGTGCGCGTAGATGCCCTTTAGCGACCCGCGCTCATAGAACAACGGATCCCGAAGATGCATGACGAAGCTGCCTCCCGCAAATCCGCGCGTACGAGCTGCTCCAGGAAGTCGAAGTCCTGGCAAGCTTGGAACATCTCGTCGGGATGCTGACCCTGCCGGGGCACTTCAATTCAAGAGCAACGACGCGTCCGCTCTGCGTGTCGACGATGGCGATATCGATCTCCTTCTTTGTCAAACGGCGTGTTGCGGGCGAACGCGAAGACGGGCCGATCGAAGTAGAGGCGCCACGTCGTCGGAATGTGTGAGCGAAGAAATAGCGCGAGCTCATGCTGCAAGCTCGCCTCGTTGTACAGGACATCATTGGGCGCGGCAGTGCCGGCGAAGAGCGCAATGACCAATTGTGCGAGCGATGAGAGCATTCCATCTCGGTTGCGGTATAACGCAGTAAGAAAAAGCTGTTGCGGTACGCGTGTACGAGCGCCGCCTTCGATAGAAGGCGACAATCCAAACAAATCGCGTCGCTGTAGTGCTGCACTAGAATGCGCGCCGGCAGGCCGACGTCGAGCAACACCGTTCGCTGCGACGCTAACCAGACTGGTGGAGCGGTCTGCCAGACGGGCAGGCAGTGACCCTCGTGTACTGCCGCGATGGCCCTCTCATCTCGAAAACGACTCCCCGAGTCAGGACTAACCCTCACCGCGGTGTAAGAAAAGATCCTCGCGGCGCTACTAACACACCAAAGAAGTCAGAACAGGACGGTTTCATTCCCATGACTCAACAGGTGTTCGTGCGCCTAACCTCTAGTCTGTTGCTACCAGCGGCAATGCTTTTCCAATTGCCCACGCCGGCAATTGCGCAGTCTGTCGCGTCGCCGTCGGTGACGCCGACGCTCGCCGAGCGGCTCGATCGCTTGGCGGCGGAGTTCGATCGCAACCGCATCGATTTGCACGTGCCGGGCGCGGTGCTCGCGATCGTGCGCGGCGAAGAAGTGATCTTCGCTCGTGGGTTCGGCGTCGCGGACATCGAGAAGAAGACGCCCGTCACGCCGGATACGCCCTTCTTCATCGGCTCGGCGACGAAGGCGTTCACCGCGACGCTTGTCGGGATGCTGGTGGACGAGGGGCGCATGCAGTGGGACGATCCGGTCGATAAATATCTGCCCGAATTCAAGCTCAAGGTGCGGAGCAACGATCCGAGCGATCGCGCCACGCTCCGCGACGTCCTGAGCCACCGCACCGGCTTCGCCCGCATGGGCATGCTCGATATCAGCATGGGACTGTCGTCGGACGAGATTCTGCGTCGGGCATCGTCCGCCGAAGCCATGGCGCCGTTCCGGCAGCGGTTCCTTTACAACAATGAGCACTACCTCGCGGCGGGATCGGCCGCAGGCGTTGCGGCCGGCACGTCCTGGCACGCGCTCTTGAAGGCGCGCATCCTCGCTCCGCTCGGGATATCGGCGACGCGGACGTCGGTGCGCGAGGCGTGGAACGATCCACGCACGGCCCGGGGCTACTGGTGGGACGAGGCGGGGCAGAGGATCCGGCTTCAGACACTCGAGACGTTGGGGATCAACATCGACGGCCTCGCGCCAGCCGGTGCGCTCAGTTCCACGGCCCGCGACATGACCGCGTGGCTTCGTTTCCTGCTGCGCCAGGGTGTCCAGGACGGCAAAGCGCTCATCAGTCCTGCGACCCTGACGACCACGTGGATGTCGCAGATTTCGATGGGCGGCACGGCCGGCCATGGCATGGGATGGATGGTGCGCAACTGGCAGGGACAGCGGCTGATCGAGCACGGCGGCGAGTTCGCGGGATACAGCGCCGAGGTCGGTCTGCTGCCTGACTCGAATGTGGGATTTGTCGTGCTCACGAACACGCAGTCGGCGCTGCGATCGATCGCCACGGAGCTCGTGCCGCAATACCTGCTCGGCGAGCTGCCATCCGCGGCGAGCGATATTGGCGATCTCAAGCCCTATCTGGGCCGCTACGTCGCCAACTTCGCGACCTTCTCGAACGAGGTCTTCACCATCTCCGAGCGGAACGGCCGGCTCGTGCTCGACATCCCGTCGCAATTGGAATCCGCCCTGAACCCGCCGCGCGCCGACGGCCGGTGGCCGCTGGTGATGACCGACCAGCTCGCGGTGTCGTTCGACCGCGACAATGCGGGCCGGGTCGTGGGGCTGAACATGCACCAAGGCGGGCTGGAGTTCGAGATCCCACGCGAAGGCGTCGTGCTCACGCCGGAGATCCCGCTCAGCGAGCTGCAGAAGTTTGTGGGCAGCTATCGCGATGCGGCCGGCGCGACCGAGTTCACCATCCTCATCCGGAACCGGCGCCTCGCGGTCCGGCTGCCGAACAACACCTCGTTCGATCTCCTTCCGCCCGACGCCACCGGACGCCGGGCCACCCGCGCGAATATGGGGATCGCCGTCACCTTCGAGGAGTCGCCGACGGGCGACGTGTCCGCCATGAATCTCCAACCCCCGGGCGCGCGGCCGGTGAAGCGACTCACCCGCGGCGCGTCCACCTTGCCGACCGTGGCCGAGATCATGACGCTGCGCCGCATTCCGGCGGCGTCCGCCCGCGCCACCCTGCGCACGACCGGCAGCGTTCGCGTCCCTGAGTCCGCCGCGGAGGGACGGTTTTCAACCTACAGCGCCGGAGACGACCAATTCCGAACAGACCTTGACTTTGACCGATTGGTGCAAATTCGGACTCTACTAAACAAGGGTCGCGCCTCGGTGGCGGTGAGCGGCGGGCGCTCCAGGGAACTGGCAGGAAAGCAGCTTGCGCAGACGCGACTCGGGCATCCCTCGGTGCTCTTCGGCGACTGGCGCAACTACTACGACACCGTCCGTGTGGCGCGCGCCGGTGAGCTTGGGGGGCGAAAGGTCTATGGCGTCCTGCTTGAATCGGCTGGTCTGCCTCCCATGCGGGTGAGCCTGGATGCGGAAACCGGCGACGTGCTCCAGACGCAGCAGGCGATGTGGATTCCAGGGGCTGGTGCGATACCGATCACGACGACCTATTCGGACTACCGCGAGGTCGGCGG
>JANOIJ010000026.1:0-3443 GCA_031407575.1 Gemmatimonadaceae bacterium
ACGTTGCCTCGCATGTTGCTGCGCCGCGGCGTAACGTGCGTTGCAGCAGTCAAGGCGTTGTGGAAGCTCGCTGCGCTCGCATTCTATTGATGCCTTGCTGCTGAACTTGAGGCGTTAGGCCGCCAACGAGCTCCTCCTCGACACTCAGCTCGCGGCACCTAGCCGACGCTGCGCCGGGCTCATTGCCGTGCCACCGGCCTACGACACGCGGTCTTGAGCCTCGGACCTCACCCGAGGCTCCAGCGACACTCACTCCCCAATGCATTTTGCTCTTGCGTCCATCTGGATACTCGTATAGTATCCAGATATGGCTTCCGTAAACACTCAATTTTCGATCGCCGTCCATGTACTGGCGGCAATCGCTCATCACGAGGGAGTTTTTACGTCGGAAATTCTCGCAGGCAGCGTGAATGCGAACCCGGTTTTCGTTAAGAGAATCCTCGTTAAACTCTCGAAGGCGAAGCTGGTTAAGGCGACTGTTGGTAAGTCGGGTGGTTATGGCCTGGCACGAAACACAAAAAGTATTTCCCTCTTAGACATCTACTCTGCGGTAAACCCTCCAAATGCTTTTGCCATCCATGCCTATCCTAAAACGAAGGCGTGTGTCGTGAGCTGTAACATCAAGGAAGTCATGAGCGACGTGCTGGTTGGCACTCAGGAGGCCATCCGTAGGGATCTGAGGCAGACGACATTGGCGGACGTGGTGTCGGAAATCAGGGCCAGATCCGTTTAGTCTTTTTTTTGCTCGAAATAGATACTTTTATCGTAACTCATACCGAGAGGAACACGAGATGACCAGACTGAATGGAAGGACACCTGTGATCACCGGTGGCGCGATCGGAACCGGACGCGCCGCTGCAAAGCAGGGCATGGATGCGCCCACGGCCGTTCTCATCGGGGCGACCGGAGGACTTGGTCACGCGCTGGCCAGACTTCTCTCGGCCGAGGGCTTCCGGATGGTGCTCGCCGCGCGGCGCGAACACGACGCCGTGGCGCTGACCGGCCGGAGCGATGGTTCGGCGATTTACCTGCGCGCGGACGTCACCGATCCAGCGAGCCTCGAGAAGCTGGCGGCGGCGGCCTTCGAGCACCTCGGCCGGATCGATGCGGTGGTTAACCTCGCGGGCATCTCGCCGCGGAAGGCCATCGAGGACTACACGCCGGCCGACGTCGACGCGCTTCTTGCGATCAACGTGAAGGGGCCCATCTTCGTGACCCAGGCATTTCTGCCGGGGCTCCGCAAGCAAGCCGGCGGCGGAGTGGTCGTCCACCTCGGCGGTGCCATGGACGGCAAAGTGGCGCTGCCGTTCATGAGCGCTTACGCGGCCAGCCGCGGCGCGCTGGCGAGCTACGTGCAAGGCGCCAACCGCGAGCTTGCCGGTACCGACGTGGTGCTTTCGTTCTTCGGGCCGGTGCCCTCCAACACAGAGTCGGAGTCCGCCTTTTTCGACATGTGGCGCAAGATGGGCGTCGCCCTCTGCGAGCCCGACGTGGTCGCGCGCGAGATCCTCGCCACCATCCGTCAGCGACGTCGGGCCCACATCATGGGCGGAGGGCTGCTCAGGATGCTCACGCTCGCGAACGCCGTGTCGCCGTCCGCTGCCGACGCCATCGGTCTGCGGCGGTTCGGGAAGCTCATCCAGCAGCATCGTCCACGCTGATCTCCGCTCAGGCCGCCTCGCGCCTGTCGCCGGGAGCAGGCGGAGAGGCTCTGCTCCTGGCCAAACGTCGGTTCCGTGCGCGGGTTTGCCGTGGGGCGGCTCTCGAGGGTCGAAGGGTGCATGGACGCATTGGGGGCGGCTCGCCCATCGGTATGAGCAAGACGCCCTCGACGTGCCCACCCTCTGACTATGTCAATGTGGCTTTTGGTCTCGGCAAGGCCTACCGCGACTCTATGAGATTGAAAGTCATGTGCGGGTCGAGGGCGTCGGCGTCTCGCTGAGTCGCCATGTCGAGCGCAGCTTCACCGCAACCTATGCGGGAGACAGTCATGACGGTCGTGGGATTCGATCTCCATAAGCGCTACATCACCGCCTGCGCGCTCGATGCGTCGGGCACGATCATCGCTGAGGTCCGGCAGCTCTCCACCTCGCTCGAGGCGGTGCTCGCGTGACTCGGCAAGCTGCCGGGTCCCGTCACGGTGGGGATGGAAGCGACGCTCTATTGGGAATGGCTGGCGACCCGGCTGGCCCAGGCCGGGCACACCGCCCAGGTCGCGCACGCCTTCCATGTGAAGCTCATCTGGCAGGCGCGCGCGAAGACCGACCCGATCGACGCGCGCAAACTCGCCGAACTCCTGCGCGTGAATCTGTTTCCGTCGATTTGGCTGCCGGACACCGACACCCGCGAGCGCCGACAGCTCCTGCGCGGCCGTGCGCTCCTGGTCCGCGAGCGCACGCGACTCAAGAATCGGATCCATGGTCATCTGATGGCCGAGAACCTCGTCGCGCCCGACACCGATCTCTATGGCAAAGGCGGCCGCGCGTGGCTCGCAGCGGCACCGCTCTCTCCGGTGCTGCGCGCGCCGACGCAGCGGCTGCTCACGCTGCACGACGCGCTCACGGTCGAGATCACGGGGCTCGATGACGAGGTCAAGAAAGCCGCGAAGAACAATCCCCTCGTGAAGCAACTCAAGACGATGCCCGGCGTCGGCATCTTCGGCGCGCTGTTTCTGCAGGCGGAAATTGGGTCGATCACCCGGTTTCACTCGAGCCACGAACTTGCCGCCTATGCCGGCCTCGTGCCCACCACGCGCAGCTCGGGCGGTAAGACCGCGCACGGCGGCCTGGGCAAGGCGAGTAATCGCTGGCTCAAATGGATCCTGGTGGAGATCGTCGTGACGCTGAAGCTGGCGCCCGGTCCGGTGGGCACATACTATCGCCATCTGTTGCGCGCGAAGGGTAAGCCCAAGGCGCAGGCCGCGGCCGCCCGGAAACTGTGTTGCTATTTGTATTGGATGATGCAGAACGGCTGGACCTACACGGAGTGGCTCCAGCAACACATGAACAGTCAACGGTCGGCGGTGCGCCCGGTGCAACGCATGGGTGCAGTGGCGTAGCGGGATCGCGTCATTCCCCCGGTAACGCGAATGGGCCACCTCCTTCGGATACAGGCTCGTGTCTTCTCCAGACGAAGAGGCGCTTGAAGACGCCTTCGTGTCGCTCTCGATGGCAATGGTGAAGAAGGAGCTGCCAGATATCGCGGGTGCTGGGTTGTACAGCAGTACGATGTGGCTGTGTAAACAGCCATCAGATCACGCTGCGCTTAACAGCCATTGACTTTCAGAGGTGCGTTGCACTTGTCAAAGGAGCTTTGGTAGCTCGCTTCGCTCGCATTTTATGTGTTCCTTGTGTTCCTTTGCAAGTGAACTTGGGCGTTGGGCAGCAACGGATTGTTTGGCAATTGATTCCACTCACTGCACCCGACGATGCCGACGTGGCCCA
>JANOIJ010000049.1:0-41538 GCA_031407575.1 Gemmatimonadaceae bacterium
GATCCTTCGCTGCTCTCAGGATGACCATCTTCGTGGTCGGCGTTCGCGTCCATGCAATGAATCTATGTAAGGACGTGCCGCCGCATCCACGACACCTGCGTCGTCGATGAAGGGCAACCCGAGCATTGAGCTGTCAGTAACCACGAGCGTGGAGCCTGAGCCTGAGCCCGAGCCTGAGCTCCAGCTCCAGCTCCAGCTCCAGCACTAGCTCGCAGTTACTGGCAGCTCAATGCTCGTAGTTCGGATGTAGGGTGAACACCGCCTCGCGTGTACACAGCAGACGACATCCCACCACGCCGGCCATCGCCGGCGTCAGTCGGACATACGGGAGACACGACGATGAGATACGACATGAAGCGACTGGTGCTCGTCGGCGGCGTGGTTGCCGCTGTTGCGGCGTGCGCCGACATCACGAGCTCGGGGTCATCGGTTTCGGCGGCGGCACTGAGTGCAGCGTTGTCCTCCGTGCCGGTGGGGTACGGAGACCTGTCGAGCAGCTTCAACGGCGCGCTCGCCTCCACCGGTGAAGCAGCCGGCCTCTGGCTCGGCGGTGGACGCGAGCGTGCCTTCGACCGCGCGGAGCTGATGGGCGGTGGCCTCCAGGACGCATTCGCCGGCGTGGTGCCGTTCCTCGGGAAGGGCGGGCGCCACGGCCCGTTTGGCGGCGGGCTGGGTTGCGCGGGCACGTTCAACGCGACCACGGGCCGAGTCACCTGCGTGGACACGGCGCGTGGCGGCGTCATCGTCACGCGTTCCGCGAAGTACACCACGACGGCCGGCGTCGTACAGCAGGCGTTCGACACGCTCACGACGAACACCGTCAACGTGCAGGCGTCGGCTGCGGGTACCATCACGTTCGATCGCGCGGCGGACAGCGTGGCCGGCGGGAAGCGCGATCACCACTGGGGCCGAGGACGGGGACCGAACGGCAAACTGCTCGGCGACACGTCCACGATCCTCACGGCGTCCACGACACTCACCAGCGCGAGTGACCGGACCACGAGCGGACTCGCATCGGGCAGCACGCAGCGCACGGTGGCGGGCACGTCGTCCGGCCGCGAGAGCACGACGGGGACGTCGTCGCTGGGCAGCTTCACGGCGTCGCGCGTCGTTGGCGACACCACATCGGGTCTCGTGATTCCGGTGGTGACGGGCACGCACAGCTATCCGACAGCAGGTTCGGTGATTCGCTCGATCACCGCGACGGTGCAGTACGCGGGCAAGACGGCCGTCACGCTGTCGCGCCGCGAGGTCGTCACGTACGACGGATCGGCGACGGCCAAGGTGGTGATCACGGAGAATGGCGTCGTCAAGAACTGCTCGCGACCGTTGCCGCGGGGTCCGCTCACCTGTTCCTGATGGCCGCGGCGCACAGGAAGTTGCCATCCTGAGCGAAGTCGAAGGATCTGCACCTTCGCGGATCACCTCCTCTCGGGCCCATAGTTGCACGCCGGAGCGCCGTCACGAGACCCCCTCGTCGCGGCGCTTCGCTGTTTTGAGACTCCGGGCGTCGGGGTCAGAGTTGGGGGGTCCCGTGCCGATACTCCATGTCGAGCGGCCCTGCTGGGCCCACGTTCCTCGCCACGGGGCGCGGTTCGTACGCCACCGCGCAAGAGTATCCCGCCCATGACCTCGACTCTCATCCAGTTTGGCAGCTTCGGCGCGCTGATCATCGCGCGTGCCCCGCATGGCTGCGTCGCTGGGCGGGAGTCGACGCGTGCCGCCGGATCGTGCCCGACCTCTCCGGCGAAGCGCTGGAAGGCGCCAAGCTCGTAGCATGAAGCGGCCAGCATTCATTCGGGGCATCCGTGACAAGCTGATCGTCGCCTTTTCGGCACTCGTGGCGTGTATCGCGCTGTTCGTCTACGCGTTTTTCCCAGCGCGGCTCGAGAAGCAGTCGATACTCGCGACGCAGGCCAGGGCTGCCGCAGTGGGTGAGATGGCGGCATACAGCCTTGGCGCCGGCTTGCTGTTCCAGGATACGCTGGCCGTGCACGAGGTGCTCGCCGGCGCGGCGCGGGCGCGCGACGTCTCGTTCCTCGCGGTCTGGGACGCGAGCGGACGCCTCGTCGCCCGTCGTGGCGATGGTGGTCCTCTCCGTCGTCCGGCGCCAAACGAGGACGGGGCGATCACGGCCGACGGTCGTACGCTCGTGGCGTCCATCGTGGTGACGAGCGGCGAGACCAGGGTCGGGACGCTCGCCCTCGGCCTTTCGCTCGCGCCGTTGCGCGCGCAAGTGGCACAGGCGAGACGCATCGGCGCGCTGGTGAGCGTGCTGATCCTCGCGGTAGGGATCTTCGCCATCCTCGCGATCAGCACGTTCGTGACGCGACCGCTCACCGCCGTCGCCGGGACGGTGAATCGCATCGCGCAGGGCGACTTGCAGTCGCGAGCGGCGGAGACGAACGACGTGGAAGTGCGCGGTCTCGTCGTGGCCTTCAATCACATGATCGACACGCTGGTGGGGACGCAGGCGGAGCTCGCAGCGATGAACGAAGCGCTCGAGGGGCGGGTGGAATCGCGCACCGCGCAGCTCACGGAGGCGATCGAGGAACAGCAGCGGTCGCAAATCGCGCTTGCCGCGAGCGAGAACGATGCGCGCCGCACGAGCGAGCTGCTGCAATCGCTCATCGACCTTGCCCCGCAGGCGATTGTGGCGGTGGATCTGGAGTGGCGCGTCACGCGCTGGAACCTGGCGGCCGAGGCGCTCTTCGGCTGGTCATCGTCGGAGGTCGTCGGCCAGCCGGTTCCCTTCATTCCAGACACCGAGCAGCAGGCATTCCGGGGCATTCAGCTGTCGATGGTGTCGGAGCAGGGCATCGGGCCAACGGAGGTGATCCGCAAGCGGAAAGACGGGACGTCCATCAACGTGCTGCTCGCGGCCGGCAGCCTGCGCGACCGGACCCAGTGCGCGGCCGGGTACATCGCGATTTTCACCGACCTCACCGAGCGCAATCGCCTCGAGGGGCAGCTTCGCCAGGCGCAGAAGATGGAGGCGATGGGACGCCTCGCTGGCGGCATCGCCCACGACTTCAACAACATCCTGACGATCATCACGGCGTGCACCGAGATGCTGTTGTCCGATGCGCAGGACGCCGATGACCGCTCGCATCTCGAGCACATTGCCGGTGCCGCGGCTCGTGCCGCATCGCTCACGCGCCAGCTCCTCACATTCACGCGCCAGCAGATCGTCCAAGCACAGTCAGTGGACGTGGGTGACGTGATCCGAGCGCTCGTGCCGATGCTCCAGCGCGTGCTGCCAACGAACATTCGGCTCGTGACGGTGATCCCGCGCCGCATGGGGCTCGTGACAGCCGATCCGACACAGCTCGAGCAAGTCCTGATGAACCTCGTCGTCAACGCATCGGACGCCATGCCGAACGGTGGGTCGCTCGACGTCGAATTGAGTCGCGTCGAGCTCGACGCGCAGGCGGCGAGTGCACTGGACGTCGAGCCCGGGAAGTACAACTGGCTCGTGGTTCGCGATTCGGGTGCCGGCATCGAGGAAGCGACGCTCGCACGGATTTTTGAGCCATTCTTCACCACGAAGGAGCTGGGAAAGGGCACGGGCCTCGGTCTCGCGACCGCGTATGGCATCGTCACCGCGCTTGGTGGGGCCATTCGCGTGCGGAGCGTGTTGGGAAGCGGCACGACGTTCGAGCTGTGTATTCCCGAGAGCCAGAAACTGGTATCCGAGGCGACCGTGCCGGCCGGAGCATCCGACGATGCGGCCGTGGAGTCCGTGATCGAGCTCGCGCGGCCGCTGGTCCTGTTGATCGAGGATGAGCCGGCGGTCCGCCAAGTGGTGCGGCGCGCCCTGGAGCGGTCAGGCTACGACGTGCTGGAGGCGAGTGACGGTGAGTTGGGCCGCGCAATGGTTGCCGAGCACGGCCACCGCCTGGCTGCCGTCGTAACGGACATGATGATGCCAGGCATGAGCGGGCGAGAACTTGCTGAGCTGCTCAGCGTATCGCACCCGGAGCTCGGCGTCGTTTGCATCTCGGGGTATACGGAATCAGGACCCAATGGCGGGCCCCTGCTCGACGAGAATCACGTCTTTCTCCAGAAGCCCTTCACGCGCGAGCAGCTCGTGACCGCACTCAGGAGCGTGCGCCGCGGGCCTGCACTCGCCGGGTAGCCGTTCGCCGTTCGCGCTCCCCAACCAACAGATCGGTTGCCTTCGACCTATGGAGTGTTGTCACTCCACGCCAACCACGAGGAACGAGAGCATGGACAACGATGACGTGATGGTCGGCCGAGTTCTGACTCGGCGCGATGCCGTGCGGCTCATGGTGGTCGGTGGTGCGGCGCTTGCGGCGGGATGCGGCGGGTCTGGCGATGCGGCGGCTGGCGCGCAGGAATCGGCGGCAGCGGCCGGCGCCGGCGCGACGCGTGTGGCAGGCGGCGAGATCGCATTGCCGGCCTGCGTCGTGCGCCCCGAAGTCACCGTGGGTCCCTACTTCCTCGACAAGCAGTTGGACCGCGCGGACATCCGCGCCGAGCCCACAACGGGTGTCGTCGCGCCCGGTGCGCCATTGGCGCTGGCGTTCACCGTGTCCGAGATCAGCAACGGCTCGTGTCGTCCACTCGCCGGCGCGATGGTGGACCTCTGGCAGTGCGACGCAAAGGGCGTCTACGCGGGCTTCGTCGACAACCAGGCCGGCTTCGATACGACGGGCAAGACGTTCCTGCGCGGCTACCAGGTGACGGACGCGAACGGCGTGGCGCGCTTCACGACGATCTATCCCGGCTGGTATCGCGGACGCACGGCGCACGTGCACTTCAAGATCCGCACGCCGGTAGCCGCCGCGCTGGCTGACAACACCGCCCAGACGTACGAGTTCACCTCGCAACTCTTCTTCGACGACGCGTTGAGCGACCGCGTGTACTCGCGTGCGCCGTACGCCGGACGTGGAACGCGCGACACGACCAACGCCAACGACGGCATACTCCGCGCGACGGGCACGCAGCTCATCATCGCGACGCGCGAGTCGGGCGATGGATTCACGGCGAGTTTCGACGTCGGACTGGACCTCACGGACAAGCAGGTGGGCGGGGCGGATCGCTCTGGCGGGCCCGGTGGGCGCCGCGGGCGGAACCGCGAGCTCTGAGCGGTCAGCAACCGGCTACGGAGCAGTGGTGAAGCCCTTCCGCGTCATTACTCCCCAGTCCTCCTGACCACGGAAATACTTCCAGAACGCCTGGAGCCGGAACCACACCGTGAGCTGCCGGTAGCCAATGCCCTCGATCATGCCAAAGAACAGCAGCCGCGCGAGGTCCGATCGTCGTCCATACCGCCGGTACGTCACCTCCTCCAGCACGATCGCCCAGAACGTCAGCAGCGTGCCGTACCCCACCGCGCAGGCGAGGAAGAGCAGCGCGAACTTGAAGTCCACCGCGCCAACCGTGAGGCCGAGCACCGTCACGATGTAACCGAACAGCTCCACGAGCGGCGCGAGCATCTCGCCGAAGAGGAAGTACGGGATGGCCACCATGCCCATCGCGCCATACTTGCGATTGAACAGCAGATCGCGGTGCGTCATCATCGTGCCGATCAGGCCGCGGTGCCACCGCTCGCGCTGTCGGCCAAGCACGCGCGCGTCGCTCGGCACTTCGGTCCACGCGACCGGATCTGGTATGAACGGCAATTCCGCCTTGATGCCGTTCTCGTACAGGTAGCGCTGCAGTCTGACGACGAGATCCATGTCCTCCGTCACGTTGCCCGTCTTGTAGCCGCCGATGGCGAGCAGGTACTTGCGTCGAAAGAGTCCGAACGCGCCGGAGATGATGAGGCTCCCGCCAAGGGTGTTCCACCCGAGCCGGCCGAAGAGGAACGCGCGCAGGTATTCCACCACCTGACATCCGGTCATCCAGTCGTTCACCACGCGTGGTTCCACCACGCGGCCCATGCGCACCACGCAGCCGTTCGCCACCCGCAGCGTGCCGCCCACCGCCGCGACGGACGTCCCGAGCAGGAATGGACGCGCGAGCCGCATGAGTGCATCCGGCTCGATGAGCGTGTCGGCATCCACCGCAACGACATACGGATGGCGCGCCACGTTCATTCCGGCGTTGAGCGAGTCGGCCTTGCCGCCGTTTTCCTTGTCGAGCACCACCAGCCGCGAATGCTTGCGCGAGCGGTACACGGCACGCACGCGCTTCGTCTCCAGCGGTCGCGGGTACGCCGGTGGCACCTCGTACAGGTCGAACTCCGTCATGAGGACATCGATGGTGCGGTCCGCCGACCCGTCGTTGATGAGGATGACCTCGAACTTCGGGTACGCGAGCGTGAGGAACGACAGCGCGCTCGAAATGATGGTCACCTCCTCGTTGTACGCCGGCACGAGGAGGGACAGTGGCGGCAGCGCATCCGACGAGAGGAGGCGGCTCAACTGCTCGTCGTCCGCGACGCGCCAGTGCAGCCACAACTGCGGAATGGAGAGGATCAGCAGCAACGCGTAGAACGAGTTGAGGATGAGGAAGTAGGCGAGCACCGCATGGTCCGCCCACACCAACAGGCGGTGCATCAGCGCGACCAGCTCCGCCGACACCGTCAGCCCTCGATCATGTCGAGGAGCGCGCCGTCGCCCAGCCCGGACACGAGCATGGCCATGTCGGCGACATAGCGGTCATTGTCGGTACGCAGTGCGCGCACGGCGGCGCGGCCCTGCTCGCCCAGCTGCGTGAGCGCGAGCGTCGCGCGGTAGCGCACGGACCACGTGGAGTCGCGCGCCGCGGCCAACAGCGCGGGAATGGCGGTCGCCGAGCCCAGTTCGCCCAGCGAGTGCGCGGCCGCACCGCGCACGTCGACGTCAGGGTCGGTGAGCAGGCGTTGGAGCACGTCGGTGGAGCGACGCGTGGGGACGCGCCTGAGTGCATGCGCCACGGCGATGCGCACGCGAGGCTCGGCGTGCTCCGCCAGCTGCGGCACACGCTCCAGCGCGAGTGGCAGCTCGAGCGCACCGGCCAGCTGCGTCCATGTCGCCAGCGATCGCGCCGGCGCGTCAAATGCCAAGCGGTTGGCCAGCGCCGGCTCCACGAGTGGGCGTATCTCGCGCAGCGCATCCTGCAGGTATGTGCGAACCACGGCCGGCAGCGCGACGAACCGGTCCAGCACACGCTCGATGAGCTCCGCACCCGCCACGCGCGGCAACGCGCTCAGCGCGGCAAGCGCCACCGCGGGACGCTCATCGTCCAGCAGCGCTTCGAGGACCGCCGCGTCCTCGGGCGCGCCGGTGAGTGCGATGCAACGCGCGGCCTGCAGCCGCCGGTCCCACCGGCTGGATAACGCTCCGGCGCGCGCGCGCCTCGCCCACGGCTCGTTGCGCAATGCCGCCGCCAGCTCGGCGCGATGCGCGGGCGGCATCGACGTCCGCGCAAGGTTGCTCGCGATGCCCAGCGCGGACGTCCCGGGCAGCAAGCGCAACGACGCCACGAGGTCGTCCACAGAGCCCCTACCCGTGAGCCACGCGCTGAGTGGTGCGGAGAGCTGATGCCGCAACGCGAGAAAGGATGCCTCGCTCGCACGATCCACCTGCCGGCGCACGCCCACGAAGATCGCGAGCAGCACCAGGAACACGCCCTGGAACACCACGACGACGATCATGGCGACGATGCTCATCTGGCGCGCAGGCGCTCGCGCCACACGTCGAGCTTGGCGATGAGGACGCGGAGACTGATCGGCTTGATGAGGTAGTCCAGCGCGCCACCCTTGAGCGCGCGAAGCTGGTCGGCCTCGCCGCTGTGCAGGGAGATGAACACGACCTGGAAGGCGCCAGGGCGCTCGATGCGCAGGCGTTCGTGCAGTGAATGCCCATCCATCCCCGGCAGGTCGATATCGAGCAGCAGGATGGTGCACTGCTCGCTCGGCGGCAGTGCGAGGAGTGCCTCGAGTGCTTCGGGTCCCGTGCCGAATGCGCGATGCGTGAACCCGCGAGCATCCAGCGCAAACGCGAGCATCTCGCGAAGCGCGGGGTCGTCCTCCACGACGATGACGTCCGGCGCGCCGGGGCTGGCAGCGGCGCTTGCTGCCGCGAGCGCCGCAGCCTGGTCGCGCTCGTGTCCCAGCGCCGCCAGGCGCGCGAGCCGCTGCTGGAATTCGGCCGGCACCACCGGTTTCACCATGTAGTCGTCCGCTCCGGCCTCGAACGCCGCCGTGCGCGCATCGCTGTCCGAGCGGCCGCTGAGCATGAGCACGGGCAGCGTGCCGTGAAGCGGGTCTGCGCGCACCGCACGCAGCAGGTCGATGCCGCTCGCATCCCCGAGCTCGATGTCGAACACCAGGAGCGTCGGCGACGTGTGGGCCAACTGCTCGTGAAAACGCTCTCCACCACTGGCAGTGGCGACGGAAAATCCGTCGCCCTGCGCGAGCGCCTCGAGCAGCATCAGCATCATCGGGTCGTCGTCCACGATGAGCACGGTGCCGCGCGTGGCCCCCGTACCCTCGTCAGTTTCGATCACCAGGGCGATGATGTCGGCGGGCGTCGCCGTGGCATCGAGCAGGTGGACGTTGTCGGGCCAGCCGTCGTGCGATGGCGTGCCATCGCGCAGCACGACGCACAACGCCTTGCCGGCTGCCGCGAGGGTTGGCGCATCCATGGAATGCTCCATCGCGATGACGGCCCACGGAGTGCTCGCGCTGGCAAGCTGGGTCAGCCGCTCCACCGCCAATCCCCAGTGCATCGCCTCGGCGGCGAACTCGTCGGCGAGCGGATCCGCGAGCCCGAGGAGCACCAGGCGCCGAGCATCCGGGGCGTCGTCGTCGGCGCGCGCCGCAATCGCGCGCTCGAGCGCGACGGCGAAGTTGCGCACGGTGATCGAGCGACGCGCGAGGTCCAGCGACGGATCGTCGTTCCACCGGCGGACCAGTCCCTGCATGGTGCCCGCCAGTCGGCTTGCCTCGTGAAACCCCAGGCTGCCGGCAGTGCCGTGTACGCGATGCAGCTCGCGTCGCAGCAACGTCAACAGGTCGTCCGAGGCGGGTGCGCTACTCAGCCCTTCGCCCAGGCGATCGAGCGCGTCGATGATCCCGCGGCTCGTCTCGACGTATCGCTTGCGCATCCCGACAAGCGCCGCGTCCACCGACGCGTCGTCCACAGTCACAATCGCTCTCGCAGCCCCACCCATCGTCGCGCAGTTGCTGCCGCTGTCCTCCGCATGTCACAATCCTCGAAAAGCGACGTACCAACGCGAAAGCTACGCCAGCCCCCCGGTGCGTGCGGCCAACCGAGCCCGTCATTACTCCACGGCGGGCACCGGCGGAGTTGCGTACAGCGTTCGCATGGCGGTCTTGTCGCGTCGCGTGAGCCGCGGGGCAGTGACCCACGCGGCCATGATGTCGCGCTCGTCCGCGCTGTGCTCCAGCCCCAACAGGTGCCCGATCTCGTGCAGCGCGACGGCCCGGATCGTGGACGGCTCCTGCGCCTTGCCCGCCATGTTGCGCGTGTTCATCTCGATGAGTGCGGCGCGCAGCCAGCCGCTGCTATTGGCGAATCGCGTTACCTGGCCAGCCCGCTGATCCGGCAGCGAGTCGTACCACACCACCTTGACGTCCGCCTTGGTGGAGTCCGCGACGAACAGGAAGCGCACGGGCGCGCCAGCCTTGGTCCATGCATGGAACGCATCGCGCGCCATGAACGAGTTGACCGGCTTCCAGAGCGGGACGGAATCTCCGGGCGCGATCCACACGGTGATTTCGTCGTACTCGGCCTCGGACCAGCGTCCGGGCGCTCGCGTCGCCTGGCCGGTGAGGCTGGCCAGCGACTCCAGCTCGATGCCGGCGCGCGCGGTCGCGATCTGCTTGCGGATGCACGCCTTCTTGCGGCCGCAGGACGCGAGGTCCCGCACGTGTCCCGCGCGACGCTCGGCCACGAGCTGTTCGTCAGGCGCAGGATCGATGGCGAACGCCACCCCGCCGATGAGCAGTGCGTTCAGTGCGCAGCGCGCGGCTCGGCGGAGCGTGCCGCGGCGCACACGGGTTCGGCCGGCTGCTTCGGCGCTGTCGGGCTCGGCTGAGAGCGGCATCAGGGAACGCGGGATGAAAGGATACTGAGACTCGATCGTGTCGTTCTACACTGGACGCCGCAGCTCGGTCCGGCGATACGTGATCGTGTTGGACCGTGCCAGCTTCGTACCAGCGTACCGCCGCACTCGGTGCGACAGGTCACCACATCCCTGTGCGCTGTGCACGCGCGCGCCGACGACGAAATCGACACGTTGCGCCCATCACACACACGCCGAGGCGAGGGTCCGACACCTTGCCCCGCTCCGTTCTTTCGTGTCGGGCGCTCTTACCCATGCCGCAGATGATGAGCTACCGCATCCTCCCACTCGCCGCGATCGCCGCCGTGGCATTGACGGCATGCAAGCCGTCGACCGAGCACCAGGTCGCCGACAGCGCTGCCCTGGCCGCTTCCGCGCGGCACGCAGCGCTGGCCACGCAGCTGTCTGCGCAGAAAGACTCGCTGACGCGCGTCGTCCTCCAGGCAGACGATTTCATCGTCCACATCGACAGCAGCGTGTCCGCGGTGAAGGGACTTCCCAAGGGCAAGCGTTCCGACACGACGCTCGATCCGCTCGCGCGTCAGATCGAGAATCGCAAGGCGGTGATGGCCCGCGTGGATGCGCTCGTCGCGCGCGCGAGAGAGACGTCCGCACAGCTCGCCAACGCGAAGCGAACCAACGCGATGCTGCGAGGCCAGATCGAGAGCGACTCGACGCTCATCGCGGACCTCAACGTCACGATCCAGCGCCAGAACGCCACGATCAAGACGCTGGCCGCGCGCATCGACAGCCTCAACGTCGCCACGCAGCAGCTCGCGTCCTCGCTCTCGGAGACCAAGGCGACGCTCGCCGTGGTGGAGACGGAGTACAACAAGGCGTATGTCGTCATCGGCAAGGAAGACGAGCTGGTGGAGCGCGGCGTGATCGTGCGCGAGGGCGGCGCCAACCTGCTGTTCGCGCATCCGGGCCGCACGCTTCAGGTGGCGCGCACGCCGGCGCACGACGCGTTCACCCCGGTGGACCAGCGCGAGATGCAGGTGATCACGATGCCGGATTCCACGAGGCGCTATCGCGTGGTGTCGCGCCAGAGCCTCGACAACGCCGTCGTCGCGGACCGCGACCGCAATTCGTTCCGCGGCAACCTGAAAATCGCGGATGCATCGCGCTTCTGGGCGCCGTCCAAGTACCTGGTACTCGTCGAACAGTGATCTGAAAACGAGTCCAACACGAACTGTCGGGAACGCCGCGCGAAAACGGAGCTACGTGCGCGCGGATCTGGACTACTGCGGCGGTTGAAACCCAGACGACGCACGCTGAAAACGCTGCAGCTGCGAGAGGCGCAATTGCCGTTCACGAACTCCCGACGCAAACGCAGGTACAGCGACGTCTGCGTGCGTAATGTCGGCGCGTTGCAGCGTTCGCCGTCTGGGCTTGTTGCCGCATGGGCTCGTCTTGCTGGCCGACGGCGGGCTGCACCCAACGGGCTTCATCGCACGACTCAGTGGGGAAGCCGAGGCGCAAGCACCCCGTAGAGGAACGTGCCCACGATGGCGCTGAGCAGCACCGCCCACATCACCGCCACGCCGCCGCCGATCAGCGCGAACAGCGGCCCCGGACACGCGCCCACCAGGCCCCACCCGACGCCGAACAGCGAGCCACCGAGCCAGTACCGCGTACCTCGGCCCAACTCCTTGGGTGGAATCGCGATCGCCTCGCCGCTCAGCGAGCGCGCATCGCGAGAGCGGAGCAGTCGGAGCGACAGCATCGCCGTCACCACCGCCGACCCGATGATGCCGTACATGTGGAATGACTCGAAGCGGAACATCTCGTAGATCCTGAACCACGAGATGACCTCCCCTTTGATGAGCACGATGCCGAAGAACGTGCCCAACACGAGGTAGACGGCGAGGACGCGCGCGGGTGGCGTGGACGGCGGCGGCGTGTTCACAGCGTGAGCAGCCATGGAAGAATGAGCCACGTGGAGACGAGCCCACCGGCGAAGAACCCTACCACGGCAATGAGCGACGGCAGTTGCAGGTTGGCGAGCCCGCTGATCGCGTGACCCGACGTGCACCCGCCCGCGTACGCCGTGCCGAACCCAACGAGCACACCTCCTCCCACGAGCAGCACGATTCCGCGCGCCGTTCCGAGTGCGGACCAGTTGAACAGCTCGCGCGGCACGAGACCCGTGACGTCGTGCACGCCAAGCTTCAGCAGCGCCGCGTGCGTCGCGGGGGAGATGGTCATCACGTCACTGGCCACGAGGAAGCGCATCGCGACCGCACCACCGACGAAAATGCCGAGCGCGAACGCGAGGTTCCACGCGCCAACTCGGCGCCAGTCATAGCGGAAGTACGCGACGCGTCCGCCGAGTCCCGCGGCGCAGAGGTGCCGCAGGTTGTTCGAGATGCCGAAGGTCTTGTTGCCGACCAGCAGGAGCAGCGGGACCATCGCGCCGATGAGCGGGCCGACTAGGTACCACGGCCATGGCGCTTGCACGAGTCGCACGAGTTCAGTCATCACACGCAGCAACCTATTCGGCTGGCTTCACCTCGCCACAGCGAACCCGAATGGCGTCAACGAATGGTGCGCCCGAAAAAGGCAGCGATCGCGTCGACGTTCGTCGCGGCGCCGAAACTCGGGCCGCCGTGTCCGTCGGTGGGGAATTCAGTCCAGCTCACCTGCGCACTGCCCAGGACGGGGAGCAGCGCATCGCGCATCCGGATCCCCTGCCCGGTGGGGACGGTGCAATCCTGTCCTCCATGCTGGATCATGAATGGAGGATCGTCGGCGGTGACCCACGTGACGGGGCTCGCTCGACGCGCCACGTCCGGGATGCTCGACGGCTTGCCTCCGAGCCACTGCCCTTCCGGCGAGTTGTCGCTGTCGTGTCCCAGTCCGCCGAAGCGCGCGCATCCCCTGGCGTCGCCGTCCACGTCCATCTGGAGCAAGTCACTCGGACCGAACCAGTCCACCACTGCGTGGATGCGTGACGACTGGGACGCATTGCCCAGCGTCGCATCCTCGAACTCCGCCACGCCGCCGGTGACGCCGAGAAACGCAGCGAGGTGCCCGCCGGCGGAGCTTCCCCATGCGCCGATCTTGTCGGGGGCAATGCGATACGCGCCGGCGTTGGCGCGCAGGTGCCTGACCGCGGCCTTGAGGTCGAGCACGGCGGCGGGGAAACGCGCTTCGCCGCTGAGCCGATACTCGAGCGAGGCGACCGCGAAACCCATGGCAACGAGCCGTCGCGCGGCCGCTCCGGCGTCGAGCGCCTTGGTCCCGCCGGAAAAGCCTCCGCCGTGAATCCACACCACGAGAGGAAACGGTCCCTCTCCGGTGGCGGGGAGGTAGAGGTCGAGCCGCTGGGCGTTGGACAGCGGGGCGTAGCGGACGTCGAGACGCGTACGCTCGATGGTGGCCGGGGCGGTCGGCGGGAGTGGATCCCCGCTTGATGCGGCGGCACCGCTGCAGGCGGTAGTGAGCCCGGCCAGGAGGAGGACGACATTTCGCATGGGCGTGTGACGTCGTGCCCGGCAAGTTGTTAGGCTGGCGCTTTGGCCGCATGTTCTGCGTGCCGTTCGCCCACGCTCACTACGCGCGCTGTCCTCGCGCAAATGCCGGTATGCACATGAACACGGGAGCTACTCGGCACTGGTTGGGGCCACACCTGCGTGGCCATTTGCTCCTGTTCGAGCGCGGGCCCGTGGCGAGCGAAATAGCTCGCGCTGGCAGTCGCCTGTTGCTCGCTGCGGTGGTCCTCGAAATCGTGCGACTTGCCGCGGTACGATGGCTCTACCCGAGCATCCCGTTGTGGGTGCTGCTGCCAGTCCTCCTGGCCTTTGCGCTCGTGGCGCTGCCGCGCGTGGCCGGCGTGACGCTCGTGCAACTTGGCTTGCGGCCGTGGCGCGACTGGAGCGTCACCGAGAAGTCGTATTTCCTCCAGGTCCTCGTCATCGCGAACGTCGTGTTCCCGATCGTGCTCGCCGCCCAGATTCGGAACCGCCTCGCGCAGTCTGACATGGTGGCGAGCCTGTGGACGGTGTTCGTCCCGTATCTCTTCTTCGGCTTTTACCAGGAGCTCGTGTATCGCGGCGCGATACAGACGGCGCTCGTACATCGGTGGGGCGCGTCCATCGGCATCACGCTCGCGAATGCGTTGTACACGTTCGGCCCGCTGCACTGGACCTACTTTGCGTCGCGCGCCTCAGTCGCCGTGCCGATGTTCGCCGCGATTTTCGCCATTGGACTGTACTTCGGCGTGTTGTTCAGGCGATCGGGCAACCTGTGGCTGGTTGCGTGCTTTCATGCAGTCGGGAATGCATATATCGTGTGGAGCATGGGCTCGATGCGTTGACCGGCAGGCCGAGCGGCAACGGCGCTCGCGCAATCACGCCTCACAGCGAGAAGCTGAACAATGCGAACACGAGTCCGCGACATCGGCCGCTCGATCAAACCAGAAGACGCGCCACGCCCGCCCGTCGCGCCGCCTCGCCCCTCTCGTTTGCGTTCGGCCGCCCGCGCGATGCTGGGCATTCCGCTGGTCGTGCTCGCCGCCATGGCTTCACTCATCGCGTTGGGTGAGACGCCGCGCGCCGTGACCGGACAACACATTACGGTTCGCACGCAAGGCACCGGTTTCAGCAGCGCGCTGGTCTACGGTGCCGGCATGGGCGTCCGTCTCGTCCGGGTGACGCACGAGGGCACTCCCCTCTCGGCCGATCTCGGCACCGGCCCGATGCACATCATCTCCCTCCGGGCGCTCCATCTCGACGCGTCGGGCCTGAGCGACCAGCGGGTGCGTCTCACCGCCACTGGGCATACCCTGCGCCTCCAGCAGGATGCCCGTGGCGTGGGCGTCCGCACCGGGCTCTAGGGCGCGGCGTCGGGGTCAGAGTCGGGGGTCAGAGTCGGGGGTCAGAGTAGGGGTCAGAGTCGGGGGTCAGAGTCCGCGACCGGGCTCTGCGCGCGCCGGGCGAACCCTGCCGTTGCGCTGAGAGGAAGCGATCTTGCTCTATCGGGTCACTCATCATTTGCGGAGCTGACTCGTGTCCCTCAATCGCTGGTCCAACTGCGCGGTGTCGCTCCTCGTCCTCACACTTCCGTCCAGCGTTGACGCCCAATCGGGCGCGGGTGCGCCGGCAAATGCCAGGACGCCACCGACGCGCGATTCCCTCAACGCAATCTCGGTTCGCGGCCAACTGCTCGCCGAGTATGACTTCGTCGCGGCGCTGGCGTCCGACAGCGTCGTCGCGCGACGTCCGTCACCCGGCGATATCCAGGCGTACCTCGGCCGCTTGCGTGGCAACCGATGGGACTTCGCGTTCGGCAAGCCGAGCGTGAGTGGCGACACGTTCTTCGTCTCGTACGAAGTGAAGCAACGGTCCAACGAGCCCGAGCGGTTCGATGTGGCGACGTTCGCGCCCGCGCGCGCGGACACGGGCTACTATCCGCGCGCTGCACGCGCTCTCGCGCTCGCGCGCGCCGACTTCGGCAAGCCGTCTCGCCCATACAACGCCGCCATCATCGAGCGACCCAGTGGCCCGTTCTGGGTGTACGTCATGCCAGCGCAGTTGAGGAAGGACGTCTTCCCGCTCGGAGGCGATGTGCGGTATCTCGTCGACCGCGGGGGCCGGACAATTCTCGTCAAGCGGCAGCTCCACAAGTCGATCATCGAGTCGGCGCCCGCAGCGCGTGGCCAGGACTCGGCGGTTGCCGGCACGCACACAGCGATCCTCGATGACATTCCTGAAGACACGGATGTGTTTCACGTGCTCGTCCGCGTGCCGCGCGTTCCCGAGTACGTCATCACGGATGCGTTCGTGTACCACATCTCGACCAAGGGCAGCATTACCTTCGTTGGCCGCAAGAGCGAACTCCTGGACGACAGGAAGCGAGCGCCCTGAGCCGGCGCGGGGCCGCAGAAAGCAGGTCCCTCTCTTTGCTCGGGACGACAGGCGGCATATTGCGCGGACGCGTTCCCACTCCGACTGTGCCTCACATGCGTCGTTCTCCCGCTCCACTCCGCACGCGCGCCCGCGCGATCACACTCGCGCTCGTCGCGCTGGGCGTCATCAATGCGCCGTTGCACGCGCAGCGACCCGCGCCCGATACGGCCGGCGTCCGCCGAGCGGCGCTCGACTACATCGAGGGGTTCTACGAGGGCGACACGACGAAGCTCGTGCGAAGCGTGCGCCCCGAGGTGCTCAAGTTCGGGTACTGGCTGCCGCGCGACTCGACGCGCTACCAGACCGAGACGATGCCGTGGGCCGAGTTCCTCTCGTACGCGCGCGGCGTGAAGGCGCGCAACAGACCCGCGCCCGCAACGGCGCCAAAGGAAGTGACGCTTTTCGACGTCCTCGACCAGACGGCCAGCGTCAAGGTGCGCGCGTTCTGGGGCACCGACTACCTGTTGCTCGGCCGCTTCGAGGGGCGATGGATGATCACGCACGTGCTGTGGCAGTCGCCGCCACCAGGCCAGCCACCGCGCGCACCATGACGCAGCTCGAGCATCATGAAGTGGTTCCGGGCCTCGTCGCCCGTGTGGACACTCGGCAACTTCGAGCGCTGGGCGGCAGTGAGACGAACGCGCAGGTCACGGACACCGAGGACCGCGCGGTGACTGATGCGCGCGACTTTCTCGTCGTCGCCGTGGATGCGGCGCATGGCACGTGCACGGCGGTGCCACTGTTCGCGACGTCGTCGCCGGGCAGCGCGCCGCTCGACGCGAAGAAACAGTGGGGCAACATCGGCGACTGGCTCACGGCGCCCGTGCACTACTCGCGCTGGCAGCATTGGCACATTCCACTCGCGGCGTTCGCGGAAGCGTCCGCTGACGATCCGGGTGCGGTGGGAGCGCGTCGCAGTTACGCCGCCGGCGACGCGGACACGCTCCAGGATCTCGCGAACTGGGCCACGCGCAACCGCTGCGAGTTTCGATCAGCGTCCTGAACACAATTTGTCGTCCCGACAGGAGCGCGCAGCGCGACCGAGGGACCTGCTTCTGCTTCCGTGGTTGCAAGGCGACGGAAAGCAGGCCCCTCGACGAAGTTTACCCTGAGCGGAGCGAAGGGCTCGGGACGACAATCAGCGCGCCTTCGCAACCTCCACCGCATACACGTGCCGAGCGCCGTGGAAGTTGCCCGTGAAGGTCACCCACTTCTTGTCCGGGGTGATCGATCCGTTGGGCTCGACCCCGCCGCGCCCCGTCACGTAGTTGTGCTTCGCCATGTTGACCAGCTTCTCGCGCCGCAGCGTCTCGTTTGGCTGCACGGTGAAGAGGTTGATCCACCGTCCATCCTTCGAGAAGGCAACCTGCGTCTCGTCTCCGCCGAATCCCAGCGCGTCGATCTTCGCATGGACGCGTGGGCTCGCGCATCGCGGCAAGCTCGATGGCAATCAGCCGCGGATCGACTTCGCGACCTCGCTCGAGAAGGTGTGCCTCGAGGCGGTGGAGTCCGGCGAGATGACGAAGGATCTCGCCGTGCTCATCGACACGAAGGCGCCGTACCTCAAGACGGAAGACTTTCTCCACCGCATCGACCAGCGGCTGCAGGCGAAAGATGGCGTAGGGTCGGCGCTACCGCCCGTCGCTGATCGGCTCCGCAGGTCTTGGCTTCTTTCGATCGGAGATTGGCTCCGCACCGCCCTTCACATTCTCTTCGATGTCCCTGCCCACTTTCTTCGGGGGAAGGTCTTTCATGCCGGTCGATTCCTTGGGGTTCTTCCGCGATTGGTCGTCCACTGGGTCCTCCGCTGGAGAAAGGATCACTCACACACGCCGGAAGTGGCAGCAAGAAACAAACCCAACAGATGCCACACGCAAGTCGAAGAGCGCGAACGCGTTACGTGCATCAGTTGATGCGTGGGGAGCTGCCGGGGAGTTCAGATCGAGACACAACTGTAGCGTGCTGAGACTGCTGCCCCGATCTTGGACAACCTTGCATGACCAACAACCCCACGTCTCCACGGAGTACCCGTGGCCAGGCTCAATCGCACGAAGGACGAGGGCGGCGCCGGCGGGCAGAAGCCGGCGAAGGACGGCACGGTGGAGGCGTGGGTCGTTCGCCGGCCAACCCGGTTGGTGGATGGTATGGATTGCAGAAGGGCCTGCGCGCGGCGGTCGTCGTTAGCGCTCACCGCGCCTGGCGACTTCCACCGCGTAGACATGCCGAGCGCCATGGAAGTTGCCCGTGAAGATCACCCATTTCTTGTCCGGGGTGATGGACCCGTTCGGCTCCACGCCGCCGCGTCCCGTGACGTAGTTGTGTGCCGACATGTCGACCAGCTTCTCGCGCTTCAGGGTTTCACCCGGCTGCACGGTGAAGAGGTTGATCCACTTGCCGGCCTTCGAAAACGCGACCTGTGTCTCGTCGCCGCCGTCGCCCATGAACATCGTGTCGTCGCGCGAAGCGTTGTAATGCACGGACCAGGCGTCGCGGTCGATGGCGTAGCGCGTCTGCTTTCCCGTAACGATGTCCACGCCCGCCAGCCAGAACACCTGGCTGCGCGGCGTCTGGAGATCGTACCAGATTGTCCTGCCGTCGTGGCTCCAGAACTCGTGACCCGCAATCTCCATGTCCATCGTGCGCGCATGGCGGAGCTGCTTCCCGGTGCCATCGGTGCCGATGGTCCAGATGCGATCGATCTCGTGCCACGTGCCCTCGTGGCAGTACAGCAGCAGGTTGGGGTCGGCGGGATTGAACTGCATGTGATTGAGCCAGCCGTACTGGTAGCCGACGGTCCTGGCGTCGCCGCTCTTCAGGTTCGTGAACACGAACGCCATGCCCTCCGGGTTGATCGCGCGGCGCGCGAGCCCGTCCTCCTTGGTCACCGCGTACTGCTGCTCCGGCGTCAACTCATCGAGCCGCTTGCCCGGGAACATGCGCTCCAGCTGCGGGCGCTGTTCGCGGCGCGCTGGCCGTTGGGTGAGCCCGGACGGGTCCTCCGCCGCGATGGCATTGACCGTCATCGACTCGTCGGCGTTGATCAGCGTGCGCGTCGCGCCCGCGACTCTGCGCGTCTGCTTCGTGTCGACATTGTAGGCGAACACTTCCCCGCTGCCAGCGCCACGCGCAGCGCCCGTCGCCCGCCGGGTGAAATAGACATCGCGCGTGCGACGCGCCATGTGCGCCCCACCGGCCGATGGCACTGCGAGCTCGGCCTTGGGTGGCTGCGTGCCGAGCGTCGTGATGTCGAGCAGCATGATGCCGCTCGGGCTGCTGAAGACGTACCGGTCGCCCGCCGGCGTGTAGGCGTTGTCGTGGAAGTAGAGCGTCTGGCTGCCGGCCTCTGACGAGAGACGGATGACGCGGTGTCCGGTTGCCGGATCGATCCAGTCGGTGGGCGGATCGTTGGGCGTGCGTGCCGAGGTCAGCGTCGCGACGCACAACAGGCAGGCGAGCAGCCGAAGGCGAGGAGTCATGCGGTCACCGGAAGAGGGTCACGGGCGAAGCCGTCCGAGAAATTCGCGAATGCGCCGTGCATTCGTGCCGATGTCGCCCCCGCCGATGCGCGAGGCCGATCGCACGTCGACGCGGCTTCCACCGTCGCGCCGCCTTATGCGAATCACGACGTCGTCCTTGAAGCGCAACCATGGAGTGGTCGCCGTCGCCTCGATGCGACCCGCCGCAGAATCGGTGGACACGAGCGCCCACTCCATCGCACGTGCCGCGGTGAGCGCCCTCGCAAACGCGGCGGCGGGCGCGATGCCGAGATCGAGCGGCGCGATGTCCGGATAGCCGGCGTGCTGCTGTGCTGCCACGGCGGCTCCGCCATACGCCGCGGAGTTCACGCCGGTACGCAGTGGGATGACAGCGACGAACTGGGGTGGATCATCGGTATCCGTGGTCACGTCGTTGATGCGGGGAAAGCGAGTGAGCACCACGACCCCAACCACACCACCAGCCATCGCCAGCGCGACCACGATCAACACAATCGCGCGAAACGTCATTGCGGCCTGATGCCAATCGCCTGGCGGCCGCCCGGTGCCATCGCGATGCGCAGGGTCGAGGCCGATGTCGCCGGCCGGCGCGTAATGCTCACCGGCAATGGGTTCGTGCGCCAGTGAGCACCCGGACCGTCCGCATGCACCACCGCCACATACGATCGCTCACGTTCGGCCGCGTGCACAACGTAGCCACTCTTGAGTGCCGAGATGCCGAGGAACCGGTAGAGACGAAAGGCGAGAATGCGGACGCGATGATGCATGAGATGCCACGGAGTGGGACGTGAGCTCGTTACGGCTTCCGGCGAAACAGCGTGAGGTCGATCGCATCACCCATGGCGCGGTATCCAGCATCGCCCGGATGCAGGTGGTCGCCCGAATCGTACCTGGGGAGGAACTGGAGTGGATGGGATGGATCGCGCGTGATCGCATCAAAGTCGATGACGCCGTCGAACTCGCCACTGTCGCGGACGAACGCGTTCACGGCGGCGCGCCGCGCTTCGTGCGCCGGTGTGAACGGCGCGCGCGGACTGGCCGGCGTCAGCGTCGCTCCGATGATGACGATGCCACGATCATGCGCCCGTGCAATCAGCTGCCGATACCCGCCGATGATGTCGTCGGCGGTGACGCCGTCCACCGCGCTGCGGCTGATGTCGTTGATCCCCTCGAGCAGGATCACGTGGGTCACGCCCGGCGTCATCAGCACGTCGCGATCGAACCGAGCGAGCGCACTTGGCCCCGATCCATAGGTGAGCACGCGTCCGCCGGAGATGCCCGCATTCACGACCGCCTTCATCGGCTCCGTGCTGGCCAGCAGGCGCTGGGCGAGAATGTTCGGCCACCGTGTGTTGGCGTCGCGCGTTGAGAGGGCGCCGTCGGTGATCGAGTTGCCGATGGCCACGATCACCCCGGTGACGGCCGCATTGGTGACGTCGACGCCCACGAGAAACGGCCAGACGAAGAGGCTCGTGTCGGGACGAAACTCGCCGTCGCCCGCCGCATTGCCGCGTCGCACATAGTTCGTCTGCAACGCGAGCGGATGCCGCGTCGTCAGGCGCGCTGAGTCGGCGAGATGGAAGCTGATTGCAAGGTCGCGGAGCGCGGGCACCGCGAAGCGCACGGGATCGCTGAAGGCAATTGCGCCTGGCCGCAGCCGCACCGCTGGCTTGCCACCGAACATCAATGTCCGGTCGGTGGACGCGATGATCCGCGCGCCCGAGTCACGCACGGCGATGTGCGCCGAGCCGATGACGAGCGGGCGGTCTCCATATTCGTTCGAGACCCTGATGCGCACCTGATCGCCGCCGATGGAGCTGCGGACGATGAGCCGCACGGTCTGGTCGAACAGCGTGGGCACGCGATCGATGGAATCGCGCGGCGGCCTGGGCCCGGCGTCCGATGGACTCGCGGTCCACGTGGCGAACCAGCGGGATGCGGCCGGCTGGGGAGCTTGCGTCGCTTGCTGGGCACATCCGCTGACGACGAATGCCACGAGGGCGATCGTGCTGGCGCCGTGGGAACGCATTGACAGGGACCTCGGTGGGAATGTGTTCGTCTCGCGAAGGAGGCAATGTCGAAATACGCGCCGCTGCTCCGACGTACCCAACAATAAACCCATCTCGGGACTCCCTCGGGCAACGGAGCAGGCGAATGGCGATTGTGAATACAACGCCGGTGCGAGCGATATCGCTGACGGCAGCGCAGCTGTCCATCGCGGCCGTGGTAACCTATCAGGCGCTACTCATCGCGCTGATCTTCCTCAGGCCGGAGCTCGACCCATCATGGCACGCCCATCAGCGAGTGGGCCATAGGGGCGTCACGGGTGGCTCATGGTGCTGGCCTTCTCGTGTCGGCACTCAGCTACGGCTCATTGTTCGTCGCGATCAGGTCACACGTGCACGGCATCTGGGGGACCGCCGGACTCGGAATACTCGTCCTCTGCACCATTGGCAGCGCGCGTTCGCGACCTCGCCGACGCAAAACGCAGGTCAGCGACGTCCGCGTGCGCAGTATCTGCGTACTCAGCGTTCGCCGTCTGGGCTTGTCGTCGCGGCCGCCTGCGCTGGTAGTCGCCCGAGCAAGTCTCGACGCGCGCCTCAGGAACTGGTCGACGGCGCGCGTTCCCGACATTTCGCGAGGGCCAATATTTTCACTAGCCCGCTAGAGATCGTGACCCCGCATGTCGAAATCCGCGCGACCGGTCCGACATACCCGCACCAAGGCGCCCATTCCGGGCGCCGCACACGCACCGAGGAGCGAGCCATGAAGTACATGCTGATCATGAATTCCCCACGCGACGGCTACACCCAGTACATGAGCTGGCCGAAGAAGATTCTCGAGGCAAACGCCGCGTTCATGCAGTCCTTCACCGAGAAGCTGGGCACCGCCGGCGAGTTGGTGGGCACGGCAGGCCTCGCGTCGCCGGAACAGGCGCAGCTCGTGCGCGCCGGAAAGGACGGCAAGCCCATCACCGACGGCGTATTTCCGGAGTTCAAGGAGTTCCTCGCGGGCTACTGGATCATCGACGTCGACACCCACGACCGCGCGCTCGAGATCGCCGCAGAGGCGTCAACCGCGCCGGGCCTTCCCGTCACGGCCGCTGACGGCACGACGATCCAGCACCTCTGGATCGAAGTGCGCCAGGTACTCGGCAGCCAGCAGGACCTTGCGTGACGGCATCGCCGCCGGACCATCGCGTCGAGTCGCTGCTGCGCACGCTCGCGCCGCACGTGCTCGGCGCGATGGTTCGGCGCTTTCGCGACTTCGATATGTGCGAGGACGTCGTGCAGGACGCGCTCGTCGCCGCGGCTGCCCAGTGGCCGCGCGACGGCGTGCCGGACAATCCGCGCGGCTGGCTGGTGCGAGTCGCGCAGCGGCGAATGACGGATCTTCTTCGCGGCGACAGCTCGCGCCGGAATCGTGAGGCGGTTGTCGCCGAGGAGGCGCGAAATACGCCGGCGCCGGAGCTGGATGAGGAGCCGGCGCTGGATCCCGACGACACACTCGTCCTGCTGTTCATGTGCTGTCATCCCGCGCTGACTTCCGCGTCCACAATCGCGCTGACGCTGCGCGCCGTGGGCGGGCTCACCACGGCGGAGATCGCAAAGGCGTTCCTGGTGCCCGAGTCCACAATCGGGCAACGCATCAGCCGCGCGAAGCAGAGCATCAAGGCGTCGAACATCCCGTTCCGCATGCCCGACGCCGATGAGCGCGCCGACCGACTGGGCGTCGTGCTGCACGTGCTCTACCTCATCTTCAACGAGGGCTATGCTTCGAGCTCGGGAGCGGACGTGCATCGCGCCGACCTGTCGAGCGAAGCGATCCGCCTCGTGCGCGAGGTCCACACGCTGCTGCCGAGGAACGGAGACGTCGCTGGTCTCCTGGCGCTGATGCTCCTCACCGACGCACGGCGCGCGGCGCGCACCGGCAGCCATGGCGAGCTCATTCCGCTCGACGAACAGGATCGCACGCGCTGGGACCAACGAGCCATCGCGGAGGGCGTGGCGCTCGCCAGTGCGGCGCTGTCGATGGGCGCGGTGGGCGAGTATCAGCTCCAGGCCACGATCGCCGCCGTACACGATGAGGCAGCGCGCGCCGAGGATACCGATTGGCCGCAGATTCTCGCGCTGTATGGCATGCTGATGCGATTGACCGACAGCCCAGTCGTCGCGCTCAGCCACGCGATCGCCATGGCGATGGTGGACGGCCCCGCCGCAGGACTCGCATTGCTCACGCCACTCGAGCATGACGAGCGCCTCCGGGCGACTCATCGGCTCGATGCGGTGCGCGCGCATTTGCTCGAGCGGGCCGGCGAACGCGATGCCGCGGTTGAGCTGTACCGAGCGGCAGCGGCAAAGACGTCGAGCGCGCCGGAGCGACACTACCTGCTGATGAAAGCGGCGCGGTTGAGCGAGGCTCCGCGGTAACGTTTCGGCGTTTGCGGTGTTGCCTACACGTCAGGAGGGATTCATCGGACCCAGCTGCGGCTCCATCTCCCGCGTGTAGCACGTGGGGCAGATGCCATGGCTGAACCTGCTGTTCGTGTGCCTGGAGACGTACGTCTCCAACGTCTCCCACGTCTCCTCATCGCGAATCCTGTGGCAGTAGGCGCAGATCGGCAGGATCGCTCGCAGGCTTCGCACTTCCGCCAGCGCCGCCCGCAACGTCTGCGTGAGCTCATCGCGTTCGGCCTCCACGCGCTTCGCCTCGGTGATGTCCCGCGCCACCGAGTAGATCACCTGCTGCGTCTCGTGTGAGATCGCATTCCATCGCAGCCACTTGTACGAACCATCCTTGCACAGGTAGCGGTTCTCGAACGAGAGCGCCTTCCCGCCCGCTCGCACCGCGCGGTTCTGCGCAAGCGTGCGCTCGCGATCGTCGGCATGCACGAACTCGATGAACGGCTTCGCCATCAGCTCCTCGCGGCTGAAGCCGAGTGTCTCCTCCCAGGCGGGATTCAGTCGCTCGAAGTAGCCGTTGAAGTCCAGGCAGCAGAGGAGGTCGAGCGTCACCGCGAAGAACCCGTGTTCCAGCTCGTGCTCCGGACGCGTGGACGCCTTGTCGTTCAGCGCCGCGTTGAGCCGGCTGCGCAGCTCGTGCGTGCTGAACGGCCTCACGAGATAGCGGAACGGCTGGCCCTGCTCCAGGCGCGCGAGCGTCGCCGCATCGGTGCTGTCGCACATGTAGACGACGGGGACGTGCGAATGCTCGCGAATCAGCGCGGCGGCCTCGAGTCCATCCATCGCTCCGTGCAGCACGACGTCCATCAGCACGAGATGCGGGGCGGCGGTCGTCACGTGCTCGCAGGCGTCACGTCCCGTTGCGACAATACCAACTACTTCATGCCCGAGCTCGCCGAGCTGCGCCGAGATCGCCTCGGCGGCGCTGCGCTCGTCATCGACGATGAGGATATGTCGCGGAACCATGCCTGAAAACTAAACTGTCGCGGCCGCGCGCCCTCTGGCTCGGCAACCGTTTTCGGCGTTCGCATGTCTGGTAGGACACCATGTCCACGGAGAGAGGATGCGTTTCACGTTGATCGGCGCGTGTTCGATCATCGCGGCTGCAGCACACGGCCTCGAGGCACAGGCATTCACGATCGCCATGAGCGAAGCGGTACGGCAACCGCAGCGCATGAGCATCGCCGCGGACGCCTCGCGCATCACGTACGTCCTCGGCGACACCTTCTGGGTCGCCCGCGCGAGGGACGGCAAGGAGCGCAGGCCGATCGCCGCCGGCATGACCCGGGCGTCGGGAATGGACCGGCCCTTTCACGCGATATCGCCTCGTGGCGAGCGCGTGGTGTTCATTCAGGGCGATGAGCATGCGCGCGCGATGGTGGCGAATCTCTCCGGCGCCCCGCGCGCGCGCCCGTTACTGCCCGACTCGCTGCATGACCGCTTCATGCTGTTCCAGCACTTCGCGGCCGGCGGCCCGTCGTGGTCGATGGACGAGCGGCGCGTGGCATTCCTCGCGGCGGGTCGATGGCCTACTATTGCGCAACGCACTCGACGCGGTTCTGCGGCGTCGTTGCCGTCAATGGCCGGGCCGACTGGGAGTATCAGGCGCTGAAGGGCGACGCCTTCCTCGTCGCACAGATGGGCGGCACGCCCGACTCGCTGCCTGACAGGTATCGCCGTTCGTCACCGCTGCGCAATGTCGAACGCGCAGCGGCGCCACTGCTCGCCGTCACGGGCATGAAGGACACGCAGATCTATCCAACCAACGGACGAACCATCGTTTCGGCGCTCCAATCGGTGGGCAAGAAAGCCGAGCTGATCGAGTTTGCTCACGAGGGTCACCTGATTGCGGACCCGGCGAATCGCGCCCGGTTGTGGAACACGATATTCTCGTTCGTCGCGACGAGCTGCAGCGTCGGAGCGGCTTCGCCTCGTTAGGGAGACCCGTCGACGCGTTTCTCTTCGCCGTAGATCTTCGCGAAGAACGCCTGCAGGTCCATCACGAACGGCGTGGCAGCGCCGAGCGGTCGCCGTGTCAGGTGGTCGCGGAGGATCTCCGCGTGTTGATCACCGGGCAGCCATCGCTCGACGAGACGAGGGCTCGGTGTCGATGATCCAGTATTCCGGAACGTTGCGCTGATAGAATGTGCGCATAGCCATAGTCTGCTCGGCTCGGCGAGGAATTGGCAATGGGGCACGCCGGAGTGATGAGGTCGCCGCGCGTCCTCGATCGGCGTCGCGCTGACGGCCGAAAGCGCGAGTGAAAGTGGCGCGAGATTTCTGAGGAGCCACAGGGGCCGATCTGAAGCCGACAACCGCCGATACAGCGCAACGGTGGACCTCTTGGTGGACACAGCACGCCTAGACCACAACAAGCCCAGGCTACTCGACATGTTATCGTGCGGTCATGGATGCACGAATGCGCGCTGAGCAGATCGGCAGTTGTCGGCTCCGCGTCGGCCCCCGTGGCAGTTCAAGAATCGCGCGCCACTCGCCTTGCAGGGATCACGACGCGATCCGCAACCTCGCGCCGCGAACGCGCAGTATGCTTCCTACGGCGCCGCGCGAATCCGGATCGCCTGCCCCCCGCCCGGCGCCATCGCGATCCTCATCCGAGTGGCGGAGGTCACGCCCTTGCGGGAGATCGCAACCGGCAGCGGGTTCGTCCGCCAATCCGCCCCTTCGCCATCCGCATACACCTCGGCGACGTACGACTTCCCGCGCGGCAGGAACTCGAGCGTCACGTCGAGCGTCCTCGCGGATTCATCCGTGATCGCGCCGACGAACCATTCGTCTTTCCCCTTGGTCTTCCGCGCCACGATGACGTGGTCGCCAATGCGCCCGCTCAGCACGCGCGTCGCGTCCCAGTCGACGGCGACGTCGCGGATGAACTGGAACGCCGCCTTGCCCTCGTAGTTCTCCGGCAAGTCCGCCGCCATCTGCAGCGGCGAGTACAGCACGACGTAGAGCGCGAGCTGCTTCGCGAGCGTCGTGCGCACGCGCGACTCCTCCAGCGTACGCGGCGCGCCCGTCTTCGTGAGCAGGATGTCGAAGATGCCCGGCGTAAAGTCCATCGGACCCGCGAGCATCCGCGTGAAGAAGAGAATCGTCTCGTGCTCGGGCGGATTGCCCCCTTCCCCGCCCCACGCATTGTACTCCTGGCCGCGCGCGCCTTCGCGGGTCATCATGTTCGGCCAGGTGCGACGCTCGCCGGTGTCGTGAATGGGCTCGTGCGCATCCACCATGATGCCGTACTTCGCCGCCGTCTCGATCACCGTACGATGATGACGCACGGCGAACTGGCCGTAGTGCGACTGGCCGCCGCCAACCGTGTCGGCCACGTAGCCGCTCTTGAGCGCCGAGATGCCGAGCGACTGATAGAGGCGGAATGCGGCGTCCATCTGTCGCTCGTAGTTCGCGATGCCGCCCGACGTCTCGTTGTGCGCGATGAGCGCCACGCCCTTCGACTTCGCATACGCGGCGAGCCCCGGCAGGTCGTAGTCGGGATACGGCTGCGTGAACGAGAAGGCGTTCTGGTTGTTGATCCAGTTGCCGTCCCATCCGGTGTTCCAGCCTTCCACGAGCACGCCCTTGAAGCCATTCGCTGCCGCAAAGTCGATGTAGCGGCGCGTGTTTGCCGTCGTCGCGCCGTGTTGCGCGCCAGACGACCACGTCATGGTGTTCAGGTGCATGCCCCACCAAATGCCGACGTACTTCTGCGGCGCGATCCACCGCGTGTCGGCAATGCGGGTGGGCGGATTGAGGTTGAGCGTGAGCACCTGCGGATGCAGGTCCTCGGCGCGATCTGCAAGCTGGATCGTGCGCCATGGCGTCACGAGCGGAGTCCGCCCGCGCACCTTCACGCCGTCGGCCCACGGAGCGAGCGCCGCGCGCAGCGTGCGATTCTCCATTCCCGCGCCGGCGAGGAACATGCGCGGATAGTCGACCAGATTCGCCTCGTGGATGACGACAAACACGCCGCTCGACGTCTCCATGGTCAGCGGCGTCTGCACGCTGTCCAGCGTACTCACTGGTCCGTTCGAGTAGAGTTGCTCCGAGCGGTCAAGCCGAGGACGATTGCTGGCGATCCACCACGCGCGTGCGTTGTCGGCGAGCGAGAACTCGGTGAGCTCGTCGGAGATCTCGTAGTCGGTGAGGCCAGGCTGATCGGGAAGCTCGTAGCGGAAACCGATGCCGTCGTCGAACGCGCGCACCACGAACGTGAAGCGACGACCCGCCGCCGTCCCCTCGACGACGTTCACGCGCAGGGCGTTGTGTCGGTCGCGCACGGTCTTCGATTCGCCCCACGCCTGCGTCCACGTCTCGTCCGTGCTCGCGCGCGACTCGCTCGTGATGCGGAGGCTGTCGCGCAATGGCTGCGCGTTTCGGAACGTGAAGCCTAGCCGCGATGGCATGATGATCGGCTTGGCATCTCGGCTCACGCTGTAGCGCAGTGCGCCGTCACGGACCTCCACCGTGACGACGGTGCGGCTATCGGGCGACGAGACTCGTCCTGTCTGTTGGGCGTCAGCGGTGCCGGAAAGCCACGACAATGCCGCCGCTGCGAAGAGCGGGATGGCGGAACGAGCGTCAGGCATGTTGACGTCCAGGAGAATCGGGGATTGGCAACCGAATCGCGCCCGGGGAAGTTAAATGTCATCCTGAGCGAAGTCGAAGGATCTGCACCGGCCGTTGCGTCGGCCACACGCGTGCGACTGACGCCGCGTCGACTACACGGCGCCGCTCGCTTCAATACGCACAGCGCGGCCGCTCCGTGGGCGCACCGCGGGGCCGACGTGCGTCACGCGCTGATGCGCGCGCACGACGCTTTCGTAGTCGGCGATGAGCGCGTCGAACACCAGGTCCCACTGGAACAGCCGCGAGCGAACCAACCCGGCCTGGGCGAGTCGCCGGGCGTTGTCCCGATTCGAGGCGAGTGCGACCAGCGCCTCGCACAGTGCCGACGGGTCGGACGCGGCGTAGCACGTGGCCGCTGAGCCCACCACTTCGCGCGTCACCGGCGTGTCCGCGGCCAGGATCGGCACGCCGCTAGCCATCGCCTCCAGCAGCACGTTGCCGAAAGTGTCGGTCAGCGAGGGAAATACGAGGATGTCCGCGGATGCATACGCGGCAGCAAGCTCGTCGCCATCGAGCCGCCCGAGAAACGTCGCCGTGGCGGGAGCGACGCGCCGGCACTCATCGAGGTGCGGGCCGTCGCCCACGAACGCGAATTGCAATGCTCGCACGTGCGAGAGCGAATGCATCGCCGTGAGGAGTTGGTCCACGCCCTTCTCGCGCGCCACACGACCGACGTACGCCACGATGATCGAGTCGGCGCCGCCCATGCGAATGCGCATCGCGCGCGAACGGCGCTTCGGCGAGAACCGCGTGCGGTCAACGCCCCTGCCCCACACGGCGAGGTTTGCGAAGCCTCGTGCCTCGAGATCGCGCCGCACGGCCATCGTTGGGCAGTACGTCCGCGATCCGGCGTTGTGGAACCATCGGAGAAACTGCCAGCCGGCTCCCGCAAGCAGGCCCAGCTTGTAAAAACGCGCATACTCGCTGAACGATGTGTGGTACGACGTGACGAAAGGGAGATCGACGGCGGCGGCGGCGCGACGTGCAGCGATGCCCAGGCCGAATGGAGTGGCGGCGTGCACGAGCGTCGGCGCAAAGCGTGCGACGTCGCGATTGATCCGCGCCGACCCTGGCATAGACAGCCGGAGATCCCGGTAGAAGGGCACGGCGATGCTGCGATACCGACGTGTCGACTCGCCAGGCAGCGGGGCGCCCGGGTCGGTCGAGGTAAAGACCTGCGCCTCGCCTCCTCGGCGCTCCACCGCGCTCACGAGCCGCGCGAGCGTGCGAGTCACGCCGTTGATCTGCGGGGCGTAGGTATCGGTGAACAGCGCAAGTCGCAGGTCAGTCACAGCTGGCAATAACGAAATGGGAGGTGGCTCGTACACCAGTGATCCAGCGTGCTCGCGATGGATTCCCGCACAGCGCGCGACGCGAGGTCCGACGGATGCAGCGCCACGCGCATGAGGCGCGCGCGCGGATCGCCACGCCAGCGCAGTTCCGCAACGAGCGCCGAAACCGATGCACGCAGCCGAGTGCGGGCGCTCCATCGCGTCACCGGTGCCTCGATGCGCGTACCGCGCTCGTGGAGATAGACATGCGCATCGTCCTCGCTCACGCGAAAACCGAAGCTGTTCATCGTGCTCGGCCAGCCGGGCCGGCCCAGCCACGCGGGCGGCACGAAGCCGATGGGATCGACACCGCACGCGTGCAACACGTCCAGCCCGCGAGCGATGCGCGCTCGCGCCTGCTCCACCTCGAGACTGAGAAACTCCGCTTCCGCGTCCGTGCGACCCAGTGCGCGCAGGTGATCGCGTAGCGAGCGCGTCGAACCGATCTCGTCGTGCCGCTCACCATGCAGGAACGCATCGGCGCCTTCGTCGATGCACTGCCGAATCCACGTGGTGAACTGCGGAAAGCGCCGAAGCGGCCAGTCGCCGTGCCAGTTGGGAACGACAAACAGCGCCGGCGTGACGCCGCGCTCGCGCGACATCCGCCATAGCGTGCGGACCCCGCTTTCGTTCGCCGGGGAAACGTCGTGGATCGCGACGACGAGTTTCACGTCGCGCCGATGACCCGCTCGTAGAGCTCGAAGACCGACCCGAAGACCTGATCCCAGCCGTGATGCTGCTCGGCGTACGTTCTCCCGCGCGCGCCAAACTGCGAGCGGTCCTGCGCAAGCAATGTCTCGAGCTGCCATGCGAGTGACTCTGGCGACCCGCTCTCGTACACCAGTCCCGCACGCGATTCACGCACGAGCTCCGCGCCGCCGCCATGATCCGCGGAGAGCACGGGCGTCCCACTCGCGAGTGCCTCGAGCGCCGCGAGCCCGAACGTCTCGCTGTCGCCGGGTGAGACGAGCAGGTCGGCGGAGGCAAGCAGGCTCGCGAGCTCGCCGCGGTGGTGCAGAAACCCCAGCCAGTGCACGTCGCGATGCGGATGGCGCGATTGCAGTGCGCGCCGCATCGGGCCATCGCCAATGATCGCGAGCACGGCACCCGTGCGGCGTGCCACCCGCGCCCAGGCCCGCAGCAACACATCCACGCGCTTCTCGGCAGCGATGCGGCCAAGGAACACCACGAGCGGGCGACTCTGCGCGCCGAGTTGCTCGTGCACGCGATGATTTGCAAGCCGGTGGTCGGGATGGAAGCGGCGGAGGTCAACGCCCAGCGACACGTGTGCCGTGTTCTCGATGCCGCCACGCGCGAGCTCGGCGGCGGCGTAGCGCGACGCGACCATCGTGCAGGCGTAGTCGCGGTCCAGCCGGCGGAGATACTTCCACGCGAGGCTCGCACCGGCGCGCCGCGCCAGGCCCGGATGCTCGGCGTGCCCGGTGACGAGGCGGGCGACGTTCGAATGGAAGAATCCGACGACTGGAATGCCGCGCCGGCGACTCTCGGCCAACACATGCCACGGCGCAAACCCGGGACTCCCTACTTCGATGATGTCCGGCCTCTCACTGGCCATGATGCGCCGGGTCGCAGCCATGTCGAGCAGGAAGCGATAGGGCGCATGCCCCGGAACGGGGAGCGATCGAAGTCGATAGCACCGCACGCGCTCGCTCTCGGTGACGCAACTCCATGGGCCTGGCACGACCAACGCCTGGCGCACATCGGGAGAGCGTTCGACGAATCGTGCCTTTTCGGTGAGGTACGTGCGAACGCCGCCACTCGTCTCGCCGAAGAATTCGCAGACATCGAGCACCGTCCGCCGAGCGCGCGGTTGCGGGCGAGGCAGTGTCGCGACGCGCAGCCGGTCGGCCGCGAGCGCCGACGGAGGGAACAGCTGCGTCGCGAGATCGACGCTCATGCCCCGAAGCGCAGCAGGAGCAGGTGAGTGGCCACCGCGAGCGCCTGTCCCGCCGCCACGTCGCCTGGATAGTGCACTCCGAGCACGACCCGACTGATGCCGACCAACGTCGCAAGCGCGAGTATCGGAACCGCGAGCGCGGGGAAGGCGAGGGTATATGCGAGCGCGACCGCCAGGGATGCGGTCGCGTGTCCGGAAGGAAACGAAAAGCGGTCTGGCTCGGCGACGAAGCATTCACCAAGCCCCGCCGCGGAGGGACGCCCGCGTCCGACCAGTCGCTTGGCGAATTGCACCAGCACATGCGACAACACGAGCGTCAGGATGGCGTGCCGCCCGACGAACTGCCACGCGGGATTACCCATCAGTGGAAGCAGCGCCAACATGACGGTAGCCGTTGCCCCGCCCACGTGCGTGAGGACGGTGAAGGTCGTACGCAATCCTGCTGCGCACTGGTGTGGCAGCAACAGCACTTCAAAGAGCGCGCGGTCGCGCGCGTGCATCCGGTGCAAGAGCGTCATTGCGCCTCGCCGCTGAAGACGTGTTTACGTAAATGGCTCGACGCAACGGCTCATCGACCGGCGAACGACGGTCGCGTAACAGTCCCACCGCGTTGGCGCATCGCGGACCGGTCGATGATCTCGCGATAGCTCTCGTCCAGCCGGTCGAGCTCGTTGTCCCATGACAGCTGCTCCGCGGTGCGGCGCGCGCCGACTGCAAGCTCGCGGCGCAGCAGCTCGTCGATAGCAACGCGCTCGATGGCGTGCGCAAATGCCGCGATGTTGCCCGCCGGATAGGCGAGCCCGTTCACGCCATGACGCAAGTGATCCGACACGCCGCCTTCCGGCGCCGCGATGACGGGGACGCCGCTGGCCATCGCCTCGAGCACGACGAGCCCGAGCGTCTCCGTGGTGCTCGCGAACAGGAATGCGTCGGCGCTAGCGTAGAGGGACGGAAGGTCCGTCGCCCGATTGAGGTGGCCGAGGAATGTGGTGTTCCCCGGTGCGCGGGCACGCAGCGCGTCGGCGCGCGGACCGGCACCCGCGATCACGAGTTGCACCTTGCGCGGAGACAGGCGCATGCGCGCCTCCGCGAATGCCGCAAGAACGCTCTCGACGTCCTTCTCGGCGGCCAGGCGTCCGACGTGCAGGAACAACAAGCCGTCCCCGACGCCGAGCGAATCACGCAGGCCTGGTGCGCGTCGCTGTGGCGAGAAGACGTTGATGTCCACGCCCCGGCCCCACACCTCGACGTGCGGCACGCCCATCGCGCGAAGCGCATTGGCGGACGGCTCGCTGGGCGTATACGTGCGCTCGGCCGATCGGTGAAACGCGGCGATGGAACGCGTGACGGTGCTGCGTAGCGCACTCATGCCGTAGACGTCTGCGTACTTGCCGAAGTCGGTGTGGTACGATGTCACCAGCGAGACGCCGGCGCGCCGCGCCGCTCGAGCGCCGAGGCGCCCGATGACGAACTCCGTCTGCGCGTGCACGATGTCCGGCTGCGCGAGCCGCACCGCGCGCTCCACGCGGCGAACGAGTGGAAGGCTGAGCCGGACGTCCGGGTACACGGGCAGCGGCCAGCTGGGGAGGGTGGTCATCACGACGGGATCGTCGGCGCGCACTGGAAACGCACTGGGCGTTCCATCCGGATAGGACGGCGCCACGACGGCGCACTCCCACCCGCGATCCAGCAGGCCGTTGACCGAGAGCGCGGTCACTACACTGACGCCATTCACCTGCGGTGGATATGTGTCTGTGCAGAACAGGGCGCGGAGGGGTCGCATCGGCCGCCGGGTGTGAGTTCCCTCAATAAGGAAGAGGGACGTCACCCGCAGATCATCATCACGTCACGAAACGACCTGCGTCGCTGCGCAAAGGAAGACCCAACGTGTTACGAGGACGGCACTTGGCTGACGCGCCGTCGTCACGCGGCGCGGCGAGGTTTCACGTCCGGAACGCCTCGTAGCGAGGCACAACCGGAGACGTGATGAGCACAGCGACCTGTCGGCGCGTTGTACTGGTGATCCTGGACGGACTGCGCCCCGACGCCATTGACGCGTTTGGATTGCCGCACCTGCTCGCGCTCGAGAGCGCCGGCGCTTGGACGCACGACGCACGTACGGTAACCCCATCCGTGACCGCCGCAGCGATGGGCTCCCTGCTCACGGGCGTGTATCCACGCGAGCATGGCCTCAATGGCGATCGGTTTCATATCCCACGCGCGAGCTCGTCCGTGTTGCCGCTGCCGGCCGCACTGCGGCAAGCAGGTCTGCTGACGTCGGCCTTTCTCGCACAGCCACCGTTCCTGTTTCGACGACTGGGGCGAACGCTGGCGCAGCGACTGGGCGTGGACCGCGCGGTGTTCATCGGCAAGCGTGCCACCGACATCGTGCCCGAAGCGGTCGCGGCGCTGGCCACGCAGCGGAGCGGTCTCGTCCTCGTGCACTTGCCGGACGCCGACCTCGCAGGCCATGCGCACGGATGGATGTCGGCGAAGTATCGCGAGGTCGCGCTGCAGCTGGACGACGCGTTCGGCGTGTTGGTGAACGCGGCGATCGGCGAGGACGAGCACGATACGATGATCATCGCGTGCGCGGATCACGGTGGGGGCGGACTCGTGCGCGACAATCACGACAGCACGCACCCGTTGGACTGCACCATTCCCATCATCCTCGCCGGCGCCGGCGTGCCCGTCGGTGCGCGGCTCGGTGAGGCGAGCATCCTCGACGTCCCGGCAACGGTGCTCGCCGCGCTCGGCGTTGCTCAGCCGGCGAGCTATGTCGGCGTCCCACTGCTGGAAGCGATCGTGGCGGAAGCGGCAGCAGCGTGAGGCGCGCCGGCTACGGCGTCATTCGACGTCGTGCTTGTGGCGTTTCACGTCGCGGGCCAAACGCGTCTTCTCGCTGTTCTTGTCCGCCTCGTCGTGTTGCTCGCGACCCTCGAACAGGCGGTCCTTGCCGACGTCGTCGTGCTTGCTGATCTCCTCGGGGTCGTGTCCGGGTCCCGATGCGTGCGCCTCCTTCGGCAGTCCAGCCTGCTTCTCCGCGGTGGCGGCCTGGTCGAGCTTCTTGTCGCTTGCGTCGTGTTTGTTGCCCATGTCTTCACTCCGTTGAATTGACACAGGAGTAAGGCAACAGGCATGCCGGTTCCGCTCACCACGTCATCGACACAGGCACGCCGAGGAACTGCGCATACCGCGCCATCGGAGCGGCAAAGGTCTTCCTCGTCGCCGCCGAGATCCGCGCGAATGGTTCGGCCTCGATCTCCACGGACTTGGCGCGCGCCGCTCGCCGCCACGTGCCGCACACCTGGCCATCCAGCACGAGCGTGGAGAGGAACACGCCATTCGCGCCTGGTACGATGCGGTTGGCGAACTTCGGCGCCAGCGCCGCGCTTCGATCCTTGTAGCCGAGCATGAACTCGTCGAAACCGGGGAGCAGGTGCGCGCGCGGTTCATGGCTTTCCGGTGAGCGCTCGTTGGCCATCCAGTACTCGCCCTCAGGCGTGAGCATGCGCTCGAGTGACGACTGTGCGAGGTAGACGCCAAGCTTCGCGTCGGCGACCGTAAGTCCCGTCCACCCCACGAAGTCGCGCATGGTGGCCGGACCATGGCTCGCGAAGAATCGCGTGGCGACGGTGGCAAGCGCCGCTTCGCGGTCGAGCTGGCGAGAGTTGCGGATCCATTCGTCGAAGAGAACGAAGGTCGGGTGCTTCTCGGCGTGCGGGCCGTAGCAGAGCATGCGTTCCATGCACAACTGCTGCAGGATGTGAATGCCGCGCTGGCCAGTGGGCGAAATGCCGCCGGCGTCCAGCGTGGCAAAGATCGCGGGTCGGGTAAGGACGGCGTCTCGCTCGAGCGCCTTGGTCAGGATGGCGCGACTGCGCGTGAAGGCCGCCTCGTCGAGCGCTAGTTGGCGGTGTCGTCCCGCCGAGCTCTTGATGACTCGTGCTGCCAGCAGCTCGAGCATCCACCGCGCGTCGACAGCGGGGACGAAGTGCAGCGTGCCACGCATCGGCCAGGTGCGGATGATCGTGCGGTCCGCGATGGCGCGCTCGACGTCGGTGCGCGTGGAGCCGGGAATGCGAAGGCCGATGGACCAGAGCGCGCCCTGATAGTCCTGCGCTTGAATGGCGCCGAGGTGCGCGACGACGGCCTCCGGTGTGGAGTGCCGCGGATTGACGATGCCCTGCGAGATGAGGCGGAGGCGCGCGATGTCGGTGGGTGTCAATGTAGGGGTCAGAGTCGGGGTCAGAGTCCGGGGTCAGAGTCCGGGGTCAGAGTCGGTCGCAGTTACTGACCGCTCAATGCTCAGCCGCTGTCAGTGCCGCCATGGCGACGTCGCGGACGACATGTACGAACGCGCTTACCAGATGGGCGCGCACGTGTTGTCGCCGCCGCACGAGCCGGATCGTTCGGCCCGGCACGGGCTCGCTGAACGGAATGAGTCGTTGGCGCTGCGCTGCCGAGTGAAGGTCCGCCGCGGCGAGTGCGGGCAGCAGCGTCATGCCGGTGCCCCTCTCCACCAGTCGCTTGAGTGTTTCCAGGTTCCCGCTCTCGAAGCGCGTCAACGACGCGATGGCCACCGAACCCACGCGGCGCGCGGCGCTGCCCGAACGTCCGCGCTGGCGGCAGAGGCTCATCACCTGCGTCCGAAAGCAGTGGCCGTCGGACAACAGCCACACATCGTCCTGCGACAGCTCGCTCACGGAGATCTGTTTGCGTCCCGCGAGCCGATGCTGCGCGCCGACGTACGCGGCGAACGGCTCGTGGAACAGCTTCCGCGAGGTGATGCCGGGTTCCGTAGTCGTCGTCGCCACGAGGCCCGCGTCGAGCGTGTCCACTCTCAGCGCATCGAGCACGGACTCCGTCACGCCTTCTTCGATCACCAGATCGAGTCGCGGATGACGCTCGGCGAGCACTTCCAGCACCGCCGGCAGCAGGTATGGCGCGAGCGTGGGAATGACGCCGAGTCGGAGCTCGCCTTCGATCACGCCGCTCGCTGCATCGCGCAGGTCGCCGATCCGCGCCGCCTCGTTCAAGACGACGCGCGCCTGCGCGATCAGCACGCGCCCGATGTCCGTGGGCACCACGGGCGAGCGGCGGCGGTCGAACAACGCCGCGCCGAGCGCGGCCTCGAGCTTCTGCAACTGCATGGAGAGCGTGGGCTGGCTCACGTTGCAGGCGCGCGCCGCACGATCGAAGTGGCGGTGGGTGTCCACGGCGACGGCGTACGCCAGCTGCGTGAGCGTCATCTGCGGGGGCGGGCGTGTCGTCATCGTGAGCGGTGGGGTAAGCGAGGGGAGTTTGTCATCCTGAGCGCAGCGCCTGCCCAGAGCGCAGTCGAAGGGAAGGATTTGCACCTTTGTCGGCTTCAGCTCGTCAGAGCCGCCGCGATCGACAGGCTCTATGACAGGAATAGTAACAATCGATTGGCCCTATGATGGATTCGGTCGCATCCTCCGTCAACGCGGGCACTCCACGCCACGCGCGACACCAACCTCGACGGGAGCAGGACATGGCGACAGGGAACGGCAACGGCGACGGCACACCGCCCACGGGAACAGCTGCGCCGACACTGACGACGCGTCAGGGACATCCGGTGGCGAACAACCAGAACAACCGGACCGTCGGCGACCGTGGGCCCACGGTGCTGGAGAACTATCACTTCCTCGAGAAGATCTCGCACTTCGACCGCGAGCGCATTCCCGAACGCGTCGTCCATGCGCGCGGCGCTGGAGCGCACGGCTACTTCGAGGCATACGGTGCGATCGGCAACGATCCCATCGCGCCGCTCACCCGCGCGAAGCTGTTCCAGTCGAAGGGCGTGCGGACGCCCGTGTTCGTGCGCTTCTCCAGCGTCATTCACGGCGGCCACTCGCCGGAGACGCTGCGCGACCCGCGGGGCTTCTCCGTGAAGTTCTACACGGAGGACGGCAACTGGGACCTCGTCGGCAACAACCTCCAGGTCTTCTTCATTCGCGACGCGATGAAGTTCCCGGACGTCGTGCACGCCTTCAAGCCGGACCCCGTGACCAACCGGCAGGACTCCCGCCGCATCTTCGACTTCATCAGCCTGTCCCCGTCGGCGATGCACATGATCACGTTCCTCTTCAGCCCGTGGGGCATCCCGGCGAACTACCGCGAGATGCGCGGCTCCGGCGTGCATGCGTACAAGTGGGTGAATGCGCAAGGCGACGCCGTGCTCGTGAAGTACCACTGGATCCCGAAGCAGGGCGAGCGGAACCTGCTGCAGGAGGAAGCCGAGGCGATCCAGGGGAAGAACTTCAACCACGCAACGGAAGACCTGCACGACGCGATCGCGCGTGGCGATTTCCCCGAGTGGGAGCTCCAGGTCCAGGTCATGGAGGACGGCGACCACCCAGAGCTCGACTTCGATCCGCTCGACGCGACCAAGGTATGGCCACCAGAGCTGTACCCGCTCCGTCCCGTCGGCCGCATGGTGCTCAACCGGAATCCGGAGAACTACTTCGCCGAAGTGGAACAGGTGGCGTTCGGCACCGGCGTGATGGTGGACGGCATGGACTTCTCGGACGACAAGTTGCTTCAGGGCCGGACCTTCTCGTACTCCGACACGCAGCGCTACCGCGTGGGTCCCAACTATCTCCAGCTCCCCATCAACCGCCCGAAGAACTCCGTCGCCACCAACCAGCGCGACGGCCAGATGACGTACCATGTGGATGGCGGCGACGCGGCCAATCCTCACGTGAACTACGAACCGTCTGCCAAGGGAAGTCCGGCGGAAGCCAGGCCGGCGGGACCGCAGCACACGCCGTTCGTGTCCGGCCACGTGGTGCGGCAGTCGATCAGCCGCGAGAACAACTACGGCCAGGCAGGGGACCGCTATCGCGCCTTTTCCGACTGGGAGCGGGATGAGCTGATCAGCAACCTCGTTGGCCTGCTCACGCCGTGCGACCCCGATGTGCAGGGGCGCATGATCGGCCACCTCACCGAATGCGACGCGGACTACGGTCGACGCGTCGCCGAAGGACTCGCTGCCAATCGGAGTGGGCACCAGCTGGAAGCGGTGACCAGTGGGTAACAACTACGAGCATTGAGCTGTCAGTAACTGCGAGCTTGGAGCTGGAGCTTGGAGCTGGAGCCTGAGCTCGAACGTTGGGCTCAGGCTCAGGCTCGCACTTACTGACAGCTCAATGCTCGTTGTTTGTTGACTCTCGCACGTCCAACCCGAGAGCCGATGCGATGACGATCGCCTGATTGTACGTGACGATCGCGCCCCTGAGCTCCACGTTCTCGGGCTCGATCGCACTCAGGTCGCTCCCGCGCAGGTCGCAGTCCGCGAACTTTGCACCGGCCAGCGACGCGCCGGCCATGTCGACATCGCGCAGCGACGACCCCTCGCATCGCGCCCTCGTGAGATCCGCGTCGCGCAGCCGCACACCGTTGAACGAGGCGGTGCGCAGGTCCGCGCCCGGCAATCCGACGAACGACCAATTGCCGCCGACCACCTGCATCGTGTCGAACGAGCAGCGATCGAACACGCTGCCGACGAACTTGCAGTCGACGAACCGCGCGTCGAAGAAGTTGCAGCCGCCGAAGGTGCAGTTCACGAACGCGGCATCCGTATGCACGGACGCATTGAAGCGCGCTCGGCGAAAGGTGCAATCGGTGAACACCGCGCCAGTGTTCGTGACCTCGGTCATGTCCAGGTCGACGAACGCCACGCGGGTATGCTGCTCCCCGGAGATGTCTCGGCTCTCCCAGTCGGCGCCGGAGATCGTGGTCTCGGTCTTGGGCGCGGGAGAGCCGTGTCTTCCGTCTGTCATGTGCAGCTATTCCTCATACGGTTCCATGTGCACCAGTACCGACTGCACGCGACATCCTGCGCTGAGCATCGCGATCTTCACCCGCCCGCCAAGTGCGTGACCTTCCGCGAGGGAGAGTGTAGGTGACGCCTGCACATGCACCGTGACACGGTAGCTGTTGCCGACGCGCCGCGCGGCGAGCTTCTCGATGAAGCACACGCCGTCCACGCCGAGCGCGGCAGCGCGGAGTGGGTCCAGGATGTCGCTGCCGGGGCTGCGGTCCATCAGGTCGTGCAGCCCGACGAGAAACATCGTGGTGCCATTCCACGAGATCACGAGCGACGCCAGCAGCGCGGCCCAGTCGTCTGCCGTCGCCCAGCGTGGCCCGCCTCCAGCAGCGCGGCCAATGAGTGCCGCGGAAATTCCGACCATCGCGATGGCCGACGTCACGGCGTCGCTCAGGTGATGCATCGCGTCCGCCTCGACCGCAGCGCTCGAGTTCGCGCGGCCGATGGCGGACACGCGACGAGCCAGCACGGCCTTCACCACAACGACCCCGACCAGCACGAGAAGCGTCCATCTGGCGGGGAACTCATGCGGTGTGCGGATCTCTTGAATCGCCTGCAGCGCTATGCCGACACCTGCGGCGATGAGCATGAGCGAGACCGCTGCCGCCGCGATGGCTTCCGCCTTTCCGTGTCCGAATGGATGATCGGCGTCGGCCGGTCGAGCGCCGACGGCAACGCCGCCCCAGACGATCAGCGATGACGCCACGTCCGCCAGCGACTCGACACCATCGGCGACGAGCGCGTACGCGTTGCCCAGGATGCCGGCGGCAATCTTGACCGCGGCGAGCGCGAGGTTGGCACCGACACCGACCTGCGCGGCCCGAATGCTGGTGATCACGTCCGACGAATGCGGATCGAGATGCGGTCGCGTCACGTTCGTCGCGCTCGTGCTACTGCCTGCTCGCCGGCGGCGGCGCGAGGTCGGTGCGCGTCGTCACCTGGACCGTGTACCCGTCCCTCGCCAGCAGGGATTCGAGAAGCTGGTGCGCGCTCTTGTCCGCCTGCGGCAGCAGTCCCGACTGTTCGCCCGCCGAGCGGAGTTGCGCCCGGATCTGCGCCTGGATGCGGTCTCGATCCTCGGGCTTGAAGCCGAAGAACAGTGCCGCCTTCTCGTCATACGTTCGCGTGCTCAACACGTCTACCGCGAGAATCTCCGCGCGCGGGAGCTCGATCGTGATGCGCCTGGCGTCATCGTCGATGCGCACCTGGACGTTCTTCTTCAAGTCGATGCCGGCGAGCACCTTGCCCGTCACCACGAGCAGTGCCCTGCGCTCGAGGCCGAAGCGGCTCTGCTCGTACGTGACGACGTCGCGCAACGTGAGCTCGGTGGACACGAGCTTCGCGACGTCCTGGATGCGGGTGACCACCATGTCGTGCGTGATGCGCGGCGGCTGCGCGCGCCACGGCCACGGAATGGCGGGAATCGCCATACGGAATGCGATGACGGCCAGCAACAGGATGACAGCCGCCACCGCGGCGCGCGGAACGCGTCGCAGCAGCGGGTCGCGCGCTCCGTGCGCCGAACCGGCGTCAGCGTCGTGATCCTGATTTCGGCCCTCTCGCTCAGCCATGGCTAATTGTAGCACGGCACGATGGCAGCGCGACGGGCGCCGCGGGGTTGCCGCAGCGGGTGGAACACAGGATACTTCGCGCAGCCCCGCGCCCCCTTGCGGCGGCCTCAGCAGCCCTCCGAATGGCCAACCTCTCCAACATCGGGAAGTACGAAGTCCAGGAGCTCGTTGGCGAAGGAGCCATGGGCGTCGTGTATCGTGCCCTCGATCCCATGCTGCACCGAAGCGTGGCGGTGAAGGTCATGAACGACGCGCTCGCGCTCGACGAGGGCTTCCGCACACGCTTCCTCCGCGAGGCACGCGCGACGGGGTCGCTCCAGC
>JANOIJ010000055.1:0-12694 GCA_031407575.1 Gemmatimonadaceae bacterium
CCCGCGGCCCAGGTTTGCATAACGCGGCGTTATGTAAAGGGCGCAGCCCCAAGGCGTGGGGGCCGAGGGCGAGTGCGCATAATGTGCACATTATGCGCACCCAGGGCATCACATCATTCGCGCGCAGCGCGACACCGAAACAGCCCTGGGCGGAGCGGGCCTCGGGCCCGCGGAGCTCGCCCGATCCGACGGCGCGAGAGCGCCGGCGGCGGCCCCCAAAACGCCGCAGCCTGGGCCGCGGGCTCCGGCGCGACAGACTCTCTTGCGCTGGCCGCGGGCGGGCGGGGGGACCTCATCAAGCGCGCAGCGCACTCCGAATCATCCCCCGCCCGCACCGCCGACGAGCGTCGCTTCGCGCACGAGCTGAGCGGCTTATCCTGGTTCTTCTTCAGCCGCTAAATCAGCAGCTAAAAGAAAAGGCGCGGGTGCGCTGGCGCGCGAAGATAAATCGCCGGTCGAGTTGGTACTCTGATGCACCAGGTGGGCTGGGTGCGTTCGCGTGTGGACGGCCTTCAGGCGTTCGATCGAGACGTGGGTATAGATCTCCGTCGTGGAGAGCTGTGCGTGGCCCAGCATCTCCTGCAGGTCCCGGATATCGGCGCCGGCATCGTGCATCAGCGTGGCCATCGTGTGCCGGAAGATGTGGACGCTGCCCGGCTTCTCGATCCCCGCCTTGCTCAGGTATCGGTGCAGCCGATCGGTGAGCTTGGTGGCGCGTAGTCGAGTCCCTCGGGCACTCAGAAAGAGCGCCTTCGTGCTGCGATCTCGCACCGCACGGAGCGCCGATCGCTCGATCAATTTCGGCCGCACCTGGTCGCGATAGCGCTCGGTCCAGCGGACGGCGCGCTCACCGATCGGGACCAGCCGGTCCTTCTTCCCCTTGCCTTCGCGGACGAAGAGCGTGCCGCGTTCCGGGTCCACGTCGGTGCAGTCGAGGCCGACGAGCTCCATGCGCCGGATGCCCGTCGAGTAGAGCACTTCGAGGATGGCGCGATCGCGGAGTCCAAGCGCGGTGGTGAGATCCGGCGTGGCGAGCACGCGCTCCATTTCGCTCACCGAGAGCACGGCGCGCGGGAGCCGTTTGGGCAGACGCGGCAGCGTGAGTTCGGCGGCGGGATTCACCGTGATGCGCTTCGCGCGCGTGGCCCATGCGAGCAGCATGCGGACCGCCGTGAGCTTGTTCGCCTGCGTCGCCCAGGTGAGCGCCGCACCGTCCGATTGGCGCAGCTGATAGAGCCACTGCCGGTACCGTTCGAGCACGCCGGGCGTGATCTCGTCGGGGGCGAGGAGGCCGCGCGCATCGCACCAGTCGGCAAATTGCGCGAGGTGCCGGCGCCGGCCATCGAGCGTGCTCAGGGCGTAGCCCTCCGCTGCCGCGGAGGCGACGTAGGCGGTGATCAGCGAGGCGAGCGCGGTCACGATGCACCGCCTTGCTCTGCCAGTATGGTACGACGGTGATGGGGCCGCGTTCCATTCCGGTGTGTCTCGACGGTGACCGACGCCGCGGCGAGTAACTCACCGTCGATGCGAGGGATGGGAGTATTTGCACGGCTCCGGCCTCCCCCCGGCCGGCCCCCGACCGCGGGCCGACCGACCCCCGACCGCTCGTCGTTTGGGGCCGACCGCTCCGGGGTCAGGTCCGACCGCTCCGCATCATACGCCAGCGTCTCGACGTTGCGGAGCCCGCTGAAGATCAGCGCATCGGCCGTATGATCCGCGGACGCATAGACGAGCTCATAGTGCACGCCCTGGCCGCGCGGCGCCCGGTGCACGAGCACGTATTCGAGCTCGACCAGGCGATGCAGATGCAGCTTCACCTGCGTGGCGCCGAGCCCCAGCACCTCGCGCGCCTCCCGTGCGGGAAAACGAAAGTCCGTGCGATGACAGCGCTGCGCAGTGCATTCGCGCGTGACCCACGCGTCGAGCTGGTCGAGGAAGCGCCGCGTCTGCGGCGGCAGTTCATCGAGCGAGTGGCCGAGCACGGCCGCCGCGAGCTGGTTCGCCACGGCGATGTCGGCCGGCGTGACCTCGATATAGACGAGCGTGCGGCCGTCGCGCGTGATCGTCTGCCGCGCGCGCTGGTGCTGGAAGAGGAGCGTCACGACGTCGATCAGCGTGAGATACTTCTCGTGATCGCGCCGCGTGCGCGTGCGCGCGTCGATAAAGGTGAGCTGCGGCGCGTACGGGTTCACGACCGTCAGCGGCTCGAGCAGGCGCTGCGCGGTGCGATGGAGGGCCAGCACGTCGGTCCGCGCCGCACTCGCCAAGCGGCCGTCGAGCGTGCGGCGTGCGCGTTGACGCTGATGGATCGCCCGTGTCTGCGCGCGGTCCTCATCGACGGTGAGCACGAGGGCGCGGTTCACGAGCTCCTCATCGAGGTCCACCGCGGTCGTGGTGAGCATGATCATCACCGGCCCTTCGACGTGGTATTCATGCGTCACGAGCTTGCCCGACTCGGGATCTTTGCCGGTGCTCGCGATCGTGAGCTCGCCCTCGCTCTGCAGGAGCTTGAGTGCGTAGCTCGCCCGCTCCGCGCCTTCTTCTTCGACGACGGCCAGCACTTTGTGCTTGAGGTCCGTTTCGCCGAGGTAGAAGAGCGCCTGGCCCGTCATCGCGGAGTACTGCACGCGCTCCTCGGGCGGCACAAAGGCCAGCACCGCATCCATGAGCGACGTCTTGCCGGCGGCGCTCGCGCTCTGGATGATGATCGCCAGCGGCTCGGGGAGCTACCGTGACACGGCCGCGAGATAGCCCACGAGTTTGTTCGTCTCTTCACCCACGACGCCGGCGCGCTCGAAGTCGGTGAGGATGCGATCGAGCAAGTGGGGATCGCGGAGGAGCGCGAGCGCGCTCGCGCGCTCCGCGTCTGTCATCGCGGGTGCCGCTGACGTGGTCGTGGGGGCGAGCGTGGCCACGAGCTGCTCGGCGACGAGTGATTCCAGCGCGAGGATCACCGCGCCGACGTCGCGCTTGATCGTCTCCTCGCCCACGCCGAGCTCCTTCGCGCTTGCGCGATGAAGAGCCCACGCGCCCGCGCCACGTAGAGGTCAAGCGTGTCGAGGTGCACGCCGGCCGTCTCGCCGTCGCCGCGCTTGGCCACGAGATTCACGCGCAGCGCATCGGGACTCGTGTTCTTCGCGAGCCCGCGCACGCGATACGTGCGATCGGCGACGATGCACACCACATCCTCACCGCGGCGCTCGATCGTGAGCGCAGCTGTGGGCTCGCGCGCTGGCGCAGGGGCGGGTGACACCGTCGGCGCTGACACCGCAGCGGCTAAAGAAGACGCGGGATTGAGCGACGCCGCGACGACCGGCGCACCGCGGCCGAGCCAGGTGGCGCCGCGGAGTACCACACCCAAGCTCTCATTGGCCGGTGCGTTCGTCGCTTCCGCGAGCGCGTAGGCGTTCGCGTCGAGTCCGCGCGGGAAGCGCACGCGGTAGCACTCGATGTTCATGCGCGTGAGCTCCTCGGCGACCTGCTCCGCGCCGCGGTCACCCGCCGCATCGGCATCATAGGCGACGAGCACGCGCTCGGTCCCATAGCGACGCAGTGCCGCGCGATGGGCGTCCGTGAAGCCGCTCACGCCGTAGCTCGTGATCACGTTGGGAAAACCCGCGGCCCAAAAGGTCATCGCGTCGAAGAGCGCTTCGCAGAGGATGATCTCCTTACTCGTCGCGAGCGCGTCGACGTTCCACACCGCGGCATGCGAGCCCGCGAGGTAGAGATGGAGCGGCGTACCCTCGCGGAGCTTGGGCCCGATCTTCCGCCCGTACATCTGCACGAGCTGTCCACGCTCGCCCAGGATCGGCACCACCACGCTCACGCGGAAATGCTCATGCCCGCTCGCGCGCAGCAGTCCGAGGCGCTCGAGCCGACCGCGCAGGTCGGCGCCCGCCTTTCGCGACTTCGCGGGGAGCCGATACGCGAGCGTGCGATTCGCATAGCCGAGGCGGAAGTGATCGATCAGCGCCACCGAGTTGAGCCCGCGCGACGCGAGGTAGTCGATCGCCTCCGGGCTCGCCTTCAGCGTCTCGTGATAGAAATCGAGCACCTCACGCACGAGCGCCGCATCGTCGATCGCTTCGGCCTCCTTGGCTTTGACGGCGAGGGGCGCGAGCGAGACTGCGGGCGCTGCACTCGTTGATGCGCCACCACCGAGCCGCACGCGCAAGAGCTCCACTGCATGGCGAAAGCTCACGCGGTCCGTGCGCATCACCCAGTCGATCGCGCTCCCACCGGCCTGACACGCCCCGAGACAGTGCCAGAGGTTCTTGGCCGGTGTCACCACGAGGCTCGGGCCCTGATCATCGTGAAAGGGGCACCGCCCGATCACGTTCGCGCCGTGCCGCCGGAGCTCCACCCCCGCGGCCTGCACCAGCACGACCAGATCCGTCTCGCGCTTGATCCGCTCCAGCTCGTCGTCGGGGATGCGGGCCATGAAATCGCGGGAAAGGGGTCCAGCCGGCCAAAACTGAAAAGTTGTCAAGGGGGTCCGACGACTTTCTTTCGCCAAAATCAGCGGCCTTGACCTCGACACCTGATCTTACATTTTTGGTAAGTCGCCGTCAAGCCGGGCTGCCGTTATCGCAAGGTGCCCCCCGAAGTCGCCCTTATCATGGAGGACCGTCGCGTGTCCCTCGCCAGCATCTCGCCGCCCCTGACGCCCGCGCTCCATGTGCCGACCGATTCGCCCAGCGCTCCCATGAAGGAGCGGACCCTGAAAGGCTTCGGCGCGCGGCTCACGGCGCTCCGCCAGGCCCGCGGCCTCACCCAGGAAGAGCTGGGCGCCGCGGTCGGCGTCTCCAATCGCATGATCGCCTACTACGAGCGCGACGGCGCCCAGCCCCCTGGCGCGCTGCTCGTCGAGCTCGCGCGCGTGCTCCGCTGCTCGACCGACGCACTCCTTGGCGTCACCGCGGTCAGCGACACGCTCGCGCCCAAGACCGCCCGGCTCTTGAAGCGCCTCCAGCGCATCGAAGAACTCCCGCCCGCGGATCAGCGCGCGGTGCTCAAGCTCGTTGATGCCATGCTCGATACGCGGCGCCGCTCCACGCCGCCCGCGCGCGCGAAACGCAAGGCGAGCTGAGAGTACAGCGTGAGCGGAGGTCCGATCGAAGGATCAACCGGGCCTCACATCCTCACGCACGAGCAGGCCATTGAGAAAGGTGAAAACCCACCGCTCCTTCGTCTCGCTTGTGGTGTATGTGAGGGTATGCTCAGGCCACCAGCCATCTTCGACTAGTGGCGGACCCATCATGTTCCGTACATCCGCTTCCGTGTGGTATCCCACTTCGAGCTTGTCGCGCAGACCTAGTCTCGCCTGGGCATCGGTTGGGCGGAGAGCGTTGAAGCGTCGGACTAGTGACGATGCTTCTATGCGGTCACCCTCATCAACCAACCACTCGTACGCGTGGTCTGGCAAAACTACAAGGTTGTAGGCGAAACGATCTTTCGTGCGGGCATCCGGCGCACCAAACAGGCGAAGCACGAGTTCGCCGCTGGCAGTGGCGCTGTTGTACAGTCCGGACGCGCGCACTTCCTCTGCGAGGGCTTCTACGTTCGATCGATCTGGTGCCCAAGCGTCCAGCGCGGGCACTGCATTCGCGTGCGCCCTCATTGTGCCTAGCAGCCAAAGGTCAATTCGCGGTAACTCTCGCGCTATCGTCATCACTTCATCAGCTCCCACCCCTTGACGCCGATCCGAAGGGTTGTGCTAAAGGTTGCTCCGTTCGCCATAACACCGATTGCATTGGCGACCCCTTGTGTCGCTCGTCCAGCGGTGAGGTACTCAATGCCGTTGATCGAAGCTTGACCAAACTCCCCGCCAAGCCTGTTGATCGTCTTACCGAGTACATCTACTGCACCCGACTGTCCGAGTCGCATGCCGCCGACCATCCGCCCGGCAGCTTGAATCTGCGGGCCTATCGAGCCTGCCAACTTCGCAGCACCGGCGATGATCGCGATGCTGGCCGGGTGACCTGCCGCGGCGATCGCAGCGCTGGTCGCAAGTCCTGCCGATGCTCCCATGATCGCGACCCCGCCGACAGCGCCCCCAGCGACGATGGCTCCCATCCCAAGTCGATCGCTATTCGTCAGTGACTCGACTCGCGCTGCTTCGCGCTCGACGTTCCTCGAGTCACCCTCAAAGCCACAGTCCGGCGGGCAAGCCATCAGCCCAAATGGATCTGAGAAGTTGACGGGATCCCCGCCGGCGAAGCCATACAGGTTCATCCCCCCCGCGAGACCAATGGGATCTTCCTGCGTGAACCGCCCCGACTCCGGATCATAGTAGCGATTCCGCATGTACGTGAGCCCCGACGGATTCGCCGCACCGTCCACGACGCTCCCCATCCAGTGCGACGCCTCGATCGTGGTGGCCCGCGCATCCGGTGCCCCGAAGGCATCACTACTGCGCGCCGGCCATGATACGCCGCCGTCGGCCAGCGGTCCGAGGTAGGAGCCAGCCTCGTACGTTCCGCGCCAGCTCCGGTGGGGGACGATTCCCGTACCCACCCCATTCTTCCAGATGACGAGCGGCTCGTCGATGCCCCCCGCGTGCGTGTACCGCACCGTGCCGACAAAACGGCCCTCCTGCGACTCGGTTTCCAGAGCATACTTCATCCCGTACTGCGTGTATTGCTGCGTCTGTGGCGACTGGCTTGGAGGCTGGCACACGGGCAACCTGTCGTCCCAGCCATCCGCGCATGGAACCCACTCGCCAACGTCAACCGTCGGCTTGCTGGCCGCAATGCGCATCTCAGCGAGCACCTGATCACCATCCCACACCGCGCGCTCGATCGTCGACAGGCACTTGTTGTTCTGGCGATCGGGAACGCAATGCTGATCCCAGCGCGTGCGCGTGAGGACACGGCGCCCGAGCGCATCGTAGCGGAAGTCCGTATACACCGTCCGCAGGTTCACGGAGTCTTCGTAGAAGGTGCGCTGGCTCACCTTCAGCTGCTCATCAGCCGCGTACGCATTCCACGCCCATTCGTGACCCTGTATCCGCAGGTACCACGCGTACGGAGCATCGATATGGCCGTTCACGATGCGGTATTGGAACGTCCGGTTGCCGCTCAAATCGAAGAAACTTTGGGTGGTGTCGATGGACGACAACCACGCCGGCTTCGCGCCTGCTGCACTCGCGGTCTGAGACGCTCCCACCTGTTTCTCGCCCTCGTAGCGATAGTTGGTGGTGTCGCGTGCCTGGCTGCCGAACCTGTACTGCGACATGGTGTTGCCCAGTGCGTCCGTGCGGAACTCATCCAGCACGCTGTTGCCGCCGCGCGTCCGTTGCATGGCCGCGAGCGCACCTAAACCGCTGTACGCCTGCGACGTGTTGCCCCCAAGGCCCTGTAGGTCCGACGTGATGCTGACTTCCGTCATTCGGCCGGCGGCGTCGTAGCCAATAGCGTCACGAAAGATGATCGGCAGGCTCGAATTTGTGCTCGAGAATCGGTCCGTCAGCCGACCCTCGAGATCGTATTGAAATCCCTCGATGGCCACATTCGTGTTTGTCGTTCGTGTCTTGACACGCCCGGCCGAGTCGTAGACGAACCTGATGCTTGCCGGTGCGTCCCGTCCGTTCGCGTCCGTCGTTGACTCGAGCGCGCCGGTGGCGGGCACGTAGTTGTACGATTGGGTGCACACTGGGAAACAACCTGGAATGCCATCCGTGCGTGTCTTCCGACGCCCACTGAGGTCGTAGGTGTACGTCAGCTTGTATTGATGCAGTACATACGGGTCATCCACAGTCTCCGGCATCTCGAGCGTGTCGATCACCGCGACCTGCAGCAGGTCGGTCTTGAGCGCCCCATTCGGGAAGTAGGTGCGCGTGACCTTGGCGTCGTTATTGACGGCGGTTTTGATGCCACCCGTGATGTCGTACGTGAACGTCGACACGTCCACGGGTATGACGAGTGCGGGAGGCCAGTTTGCCGGCGCGCCCCTCGGGTCGTATGCAAACCCGTAGGGGCCGAAGTGCGGGAACATGGCCTTTCGTCGATACAGATCATTGAGCTGCAGGTGCTCTGGAAACCCTCCGGTCTGCGGCGCGTACGATACCGATTCTGTCGCGCGTGTCTTCACGCGGTTGAGCCGGTCAAACGTGCTGATGACGTTCTTCCCGCGCCGCGTGGTCCATTTGATCGTGTTGCCGGCGTGATCGTAGAAGAGCGTATCCTTCTTCAATGCCCCGTCGACGGACACGGTCTTGCGACCAGCGTCGTCGTACTCCCAACTCAGGACCACGGGCGATACGCCGAGAATAGGGTACGGGGTACGCGTGGTCGACTTGAGGTTCCCTTCGCGATCATATGTGTTGGTAACGAGCAGTTCGCTTGCCGGTGTCGCGGCGCCCGGCGTCGTACCGGCCATACTGTACGGAACGGCCGGTGCGGCATCGCGCTGCGTCAGAACGCGATCAGCGAGATCGAACGTGAAGGTCTGTGTCCTGGTCAGTGTCGCGTTGATGGGCGTAAAGGTCTGATCGACGCGACCGATATCATCGAGGTGCGAGCTCGACACGATGTTCGTCGGGGACGTCTCCCTCCACGCGTTGCCGAGCAGGGTATCGTACTCGATGCGCTCGCGCTGCGAGAGGGAGTGTCCAGCCGGCCGAATCCACTCGACGCGATTCTTTGAGTCATATGCGAACTCGACGCGCGTGGTGTCACCGCGTCCGTCCCGTTGCCAGAGGCGATTTGGTTTATCGACCTGATAGCCATACTCGACGCGTTCCTTCGTCGGCGCGACGACCGAGTCGGGCAGGTTCCACTTCGCGTGCCAGGCGTACTTCGTGACGGCATCCTCGGACCCGAACGGTGATTTCTCCACCTTCCGCAGGGGCAAGGCGCGTTGGGTGTCGTACTCCATTTCCACGCGCTGGCCACTTGCGGACACCGTGGCAGCTGCCAGCAGCGGCCACCGGCTATCTCGTTCAATCAGCGTCTTCTGCGCGAGCGCATTGACCACGGCGTCCACGGTGCCGAAGCGTCCGAGGTAGAATGTCGTGACATCGGCGCTGTCGAGCCGTGGTCCGTTGTAGCGCGTGAACACGCTGTCGAGCGTCCGCAGCTCACCACTCGCGACCATGCACTGCGCAAGACTCCACGTTTCCGCGGGACAGAAGTTGTGCGTGATGGAGTCAGCCGCGACGCTCATGTGCTGCTTGACGCGACTGATCAGCCCATTCTGGTACGAGAAGGCAGTCACCTTGCCCAGCCGGTTGGTGCGAGTCGCCACCGACCTGACCGCCGCCTGGGTATCGGCGACGTCATACGTGAAGCCCACGGTACTCGTGTCGGGATCGGTGAAGGCGTTGATCCAGCCGTTGGTTTGCGCAACCTGGACACTGCGCCTGGCCGTACCGATGAACGGCGCGCTCACGTTGGTCAAGCGATTGTTCACATACGTGAAGATGTACTGGCGCACGGCCCCATTGGGCGTCGGGAGTGTGACGGTGTTGAGCAGCGAGCCCGTGTAGGCGAACGTGGTGGTGTGGCTCTGGGTATTGATGGTCTGGACGTGCAGACCGCCACCGTTGAATTGCACCGAGGCGCCGTCGCCAAGCAGCCGCTCAAATCCACCGGCCGTGGTTTCGCGCAGACTGTCCGGGCGGCTCAGCACCGGCACCGAGAGGTAGACGCGCTTTCCCTGCGCATCGGGCCCGGAGTACTTGTAGAAGCGTGTACTGCCATCGCCGCCGACCCACAGTCGCCGATCGGGATGATCGGTCGAATGGAGGCGCTCGAGCCCGTCGAGCCACCAGCCTGCACCAAAGGGACTCTGACGGCGGTCCACGACCGCGAACGTGCCGGTGTCGGTCACCGCCGTGAACGACGTGCCACCATTCGCCGGTTTGACTTCGAAGGTGTACTGATAGAGCGCCGTGTGGCCATCAATCGTGGTCGTCGAACCAAGATCGCTTGCGGTGACTGGCACGACGATCCGTCGCGGCACTCCATTCGACACACTATCTGGCCACGTGATGTTGCGTGTCACGCGAGTGCGCTCGGCTGGCGAGCCAAAGTTCTTGATGATCACGGTGGCGGTAATTGCGCCCGGATACGTTCCCCATTCGCCCGTGACATTGGCCGCGATGTGTGTAACCGGCGCCGAGTGGCGGCTCACGTAGGCGAGCATCGGGGCGCGACTCTTGTTCATCGTGCGAACGGCGGGGAATGCGTGTGCGAGCCGCAGGTCTCCGCATTCATATGCGGCGCCAGGTCCAACTGCGACCGTCAGGCACGCGCCGCGTTCTGTCACTGCACCCGAGTTCAGGCTCGCGGTGACGACCGTCATCGGAGCGAGGTTGGCGCTGACAATCGCGACTTTGCCATACAGCACAACGGCCGGCTTGTTGGCGCCCGACACTCGTATCGAGATCGTGTCGGTCCTGTCCGCAATGCTGTCTGCGCGGTACCTCACCTTGATACTGAGCGAACCGTTGGGGAGCAATGCGGCGGTGCGGCCCACCAACGACACCGTTCCGGTGCCGGGAGCGCATTGCAGCTTCACGGGACACGTGACGGCAAAATCGATCGAATCTGGATTCGTACCCTTGTTCGACAGCGTAAAGGTGTGCTGTGCGACCGCGCCGCGCGGTACGAGAATACGGTTGAATGTTGGAGAGACAGCCACCCTGCGGATCACAGGATCGCTGGTGACGAACACATGCGCGGTATCATCGAGCATGAACCTATCCGTTGACCACGCACGCACGTCCAGTTGTCCGTCCACCTGCAAGGTGTCCTGCATGAACATGACATTCGATTGATACGTTGCTCTGGCGCCGATGAAGACGACCTTTGTTTGCGAGGTCCACTCGACGAGACAGCCGGTGGCCATTCCGGTGCAGGTGGCCCGGAGCGTAATGTCCTGAGGCTCGTCACTGTTGTTCGTCACGGAGAAGTTGAACTGATTCGCGCCTGCTCTTCGCAGAACCACGAGTGACGTGTCCTTGGGCGAGATTGCCATCGTGCCGACGAATGGAAGCGGCGTGCGCGCGGTGACCGTGTACGTCCCGAGGGCCGCCGTTGTATCGGCGCCACCCGTGGCGAACACCTTGAGGTTGATCGTCCCTGTGCTGTCCAATCCGGGTGCGCGACTCGTGAGCTGGACAATTCGGCTCTCGCCGGGCGGCACGACGAGTGGATCCGGCAGCGGCTGTTCGACAAATACGACACTCCTCGTGTACGAGAACTTGTAGGATGCCGTATCGAGTCCGAGGTTCTTGACGGTGAGGAAGATGGGCAACCACCAGCCTGGCGACGCTAGTGTGGTGGAGACAGGCGGTAGAAGCTGCGGCTGATACGCCTGCGCCACTGTTGCCGTGCTAACGGTGATGCGCGCGGTATCCGCGATCAGGATCGACTGGTTCCACGAGGCCCGTGTCGTTGCACTCAGCGACACCGTTGTGGAAGCGCCGAATGTCGCTGGGCTCGTGTACCACACGCGCACCGTATCCGTCGCGTTCGGCGCGAGCGTGCTCTCGTACCGCGAAGGCGCGCAGTCGGTGAACGTGCCGCACGCAGCGACGTACGTGTAGCGTGCCGCATACGCGCCGGCGTTGCGGACCGTGAACAGCGATGATGACGTCGCACTCCGCTTGACAATGGTGCTGGTGTTCTTTGGCGTCACCTGCGCCGCGAACGTCGTCATCGGCGGAGTGAACAGATAGTTGGCCGTGGCGCTGACGCGATGGCCTGCAGCGTCGCGCACCTGGGCGACGATCGCGTTGTTGCCCGGCGCGAGCAGTGCTGGTCGCAGCCCTCCGACGTTCCAGTTTGATCGGCTCGCGCTGAGGCAGCCCCCGATAGCCTGGGGCGAATCCGAGAGCAGGACACCATTCACCCACACCTGTCGGCTCGTGATCGCGTCGTCGGGATCACACCAGTCGGCCTGAATGAGCGGGATGGCGGAGGTACCAGACCCGCCATCCAGTGGCAGCAATGTGATCCGCGGCAATCCCCCACCACCAATCGTCACAAGCATCGTCGCCGAGTCCACGGCAACGGTGCCGGCGTTGCCGCTCGGGTAGGTGTATTGCGGGTTCACAGCGACCTTGAGCTTTACTGCCTTGTTGGTACCCGAAGTCGGCGCGGTGTAGTTCACGATCGTCTTGCGCGTCTGGCCCGGATTGATGGTCTCGACATCGATGTCCGCCTCACACCACGACGATGACCCGCCCAGCGCGCTGCAGTCTGCCGTGAACACATACTCGGCCGGATACAGGCTGGGATTCGTGACGCGGAACGTATCGGCACGAGCCAAACCTGGCGGAATCAGCGCCGTTGGCAGATCCGCCGTGACGATCGGCCTCACCATGAATTCCGGATCGAATACGAAGGTCGAGTTGATGTTGACTGGGTGGTAGCTGTCAGTCGCGGTCACGTTGAACGTATTCGTGCCGGGCGTGGCGATCAGGCTGTACGTCGCCTCCTGTGCGGTAACACAGCCGGCCTTGGTGATGGGGGCGAACGATGGCGGCAGCGCTGCGCCGTTGAACTTGGCTTTGGGAAGCGAGATAACACCGTCTGGATCGCAGATGGTGATCACCGCGGTGAACGCGCGCGTCCGCAGGAGGCTGTCCAGCCTCGGCACGACCGTGACAATGGGCGTGACGGTCTCGTTCACCGTCACATGCTTGATGCCGGAGTCCTTGGTGATCGGATAGTACATGCCTGTGGAC
>JANOIJ010000188.1:0-4106 GCA_031407575.1 Gemmatimonadaceae bacterium
TTGCCACCGCAGCCGACGCCCTGGTCGTGCAGTTCGGGCTGAACGAGGTGGTGACCTACCTGCTCACGCTGCTGCTCCAGGATGCAGCGACGTGGCAGGGCCTCACGGGCTGGCTGGAGACGCGGGCGACGGCGACCACGCCGGATTCAGCGACGCCGAGTTAGTCAGCGTTTTCAGCCCCGTGCCGTCCGCGTTGATCACGTACACGCCATCGGGTCCATCGCGCGCCGAGATGAACGCCAGGGACGCCCCGTCGGACGACCAGCTGGGCATGCCATCGTACTTGGGCGCGGACGTGAGCCTGGTGCGCGCTCGGCCTTTCACCTGCACCACTTCGATGTCGTAGTTCTCGCCGCGAACAGACTGGAACGCGAGTCGGGATCCGTCGGGCGACCAGGCCGGCTCCTGATCCGCCGCGGGATCATCGGTCAGCCGCTCGAGCGCCGTTGCGTCCGGGCGCATGACGTAGAGCTCGCGATTGCCATCCCGTGACGAGACGAACGCGATGGCCGACCCATTCGGCGACCAGTTCGGCCTCTCGTCCGCCGAGGCGTGGCTGGTGAGCCGAGTCTGGGACCGGCCATCGGCGTTCATGACGTAGATCTCCGCGTTGCCGTCGCGCCAGGACGCGAAGGCGATGTGCGCACCGTCGGGGGACCACACGGGGTCGCGGTCGTTGCCCGGCGCGTCCGTGAGGCGCGCGAGGCCGCTGCCGTCGGCGCGGATGGTATAGATGTCCCGCGTCCCGTCCGCGGCGGACTCGAAGGCGATGCGCGATCCGTCGGGCGACCACTGCCGGTGTCCCTTGGCGGCGATGCCCGAGTACAGCTGTCGCGGGTTGGAGCCGTCCGCCTGCATGACCCAGAGCTCCCAGCCGGTGGATCGCTGCCGGCCGTAGGCGATCTTCGACCCGTCCGGTGACCAGAGCGGAAAGCGTTCCTGGTCGTTCTCCCTGGTGATCCGCGTCTGGCGCGAGCCGTCCGCATCCATCACGTAGATCTCCCAGTTCCCATCTCGGCTCGACGCGAAGGCGATTCGCGACGGGGATGGGATCTCGACGATGGACAGCGCTACGAGTGTGATTCCGGCAAGGATGCGCATATGACCTTTGGGCGAGCGGCGAACGGCGAGCGGCGAGCGGCGAAAAGCTCAGGCAGGGATGGGATGCCGCCCAGCTCGCAGATGCTTACGATCATCGAGGTGCAGGTCCTTCGCTTCGCTCAGGATGACAAGTGTGGATGTCGTCCCGACAGGAGCGCGCAGCGCGACCGAGGGACCTGCTTTTGCCGTTCTCCGTTCTCCGTGCTCCGTGCTCCGCGCGGCCTACCTTCTCACCAACGACGAGAACGCAATCCCATCCGGGCCCGCGCCGACCGAACCAAGGCCCACCACTTTGCGCGTTGCAATGTCCAGTGCCAGCACCTGGTTGCTGCCATTCAGCGTGACGTACGCAATGTCGGCAATGGGGTCGAACGTGATCCCCTCGGGGCCGGCACCAGTCACCGCGCCCGGCTGCGCGTTGGCGTTTGGCGTCAGCGTGATGCCCTCGAGCTTGGCCAGGTCCACCTGCGCGAGTTCCTTGTTCGTGCCCACCTCGTACAGGAAGATCTTGTTCAGCGTGGGATCATTCACCACCGCCACTCGGCCAGTGCGTGAAATGCCGATGCGGTAGGGTGCGCCGAAGCCCGTGATCGTGCCGACCTTCTCGCCCTTCTGCGTGTCGATGATCGTCACGGTCTTCTCTGAGTTGCTGCCGACCCACACGAGGATGCCGCCGGGCGTCGTCGCGATGCCCTCGTCGTTCGGTGCAGCAGGGAGCGAGCGCACGGTGCGCATGCCCTCGAGGTCGAACTCGGTGATGGTGCCCTCGCCGATGTTCGCCGTCCACCCGCGCTTGCCGTCGCGACGGACGGCCACCATGTGCGAGCCCCGCGCATTGGTCGCGAGCGCCGTGTCCACCTTGCCAGATGCGAAGTCCACCACCACCAGTCGCTGCGACGTCTCGCTCGTCACCACCAGCTTGCGGCCGTCCTGGATGAAGGCCGCGCCGTGCGGGCGCTTGTACTCGCCAAGGTCGATGGTGCGTGAGACGACCGGCAACGGCGCCGCGAGGTCGATCACCTTGAGGCTGTTGCCAATGGTCTCGCGGTTTCCGTACATGGTGACCACCGCCCAGCGTCCATCGGGCGACACCACGACTTCATGCGGGCCGACGCCGACGTTCAGCGTCGCGATGGGAGCCATGGTGGCCGCATCGACGACAGTTGCGCTCGCGCCCTGCTGATTGGCCACGACGAGCAGGCCTGCGCGCGCTGGCGCGTCTGGCCGCGCGTTCTCGGTGACGGTGTTGACGCGGCGGATTGAATCCAGGCGAGCGGTGCTCCCTCCGGGGCCCGGGCGCGTTGACGGCGGCTCATTGGACGAGGCGCAGGCAGCGGCTAGGGCGAGCAGCACGAATGGCGCGGTGCGTGTCTTCGTCATCGGAGAGGGTGTCTGGACGTTCGAGGGAGATCGGCCTCCAATCTGGAGCTGATCGGATTTCTTGTACACTGGAACGGCCGCGGCGGTCGTAAGCTAGACACCCGTGCCCGCGACGACCCCACTCGGCACCGAGGGCGTGGGGGCTGGCAGGCGAAGCGTGAACGTGGTGCCGACGCCCACTTCACTCTCGAGCATGATGGTGGAGCCGATCAACCGCGCGAAGGTCTTCACGATCGAGAGACCCAGCCCCGTACCGCCGAACTCGTGGCGCGTCGAGCTGTCGCCCTGCTCGAACGGCTCGAAGATCTTGTTGCGGCGCGGCGCGGGGATGCCGATGCCGGTGTCGCTCACGATGATCTCGCGCGCATTGCCGGTGAGTGGATCCGTCGTCACGCGCACCAGCACCTCGCCGGCGGCCGTGAACTTGATCGCGTTGCCAATCAGGTTGATGAGGATCTGCCGCAGCTTGCCCGCGTCCGTTTCGAGCGGGGCCAGCGTCTCGGGAATCTCCCGTCGCACCGCCAGCCCTTTCGACTCGGCGGTGGACTCGAGCATCTCCAGCGTCTCGTTGATGAGGTGCCTGAGGTCGACCGTCTCCCGCTCGACGTCCATCCGGCCGGCTTCCACCTTGGCGACGTCGAGAATCTGGTTGATCAGCGAGAGGAGGTGCATCCCGTTGACGAGAATGCGATCGGCGTACGCCTGCGCACCCGGTGGCAACTCGCCCGCCTTGCCCTTGAGCAGGACGCGGGAGAACCCAATGATGGCGGTGAGCGGCGTGCGCAGCTCGTGGTTCATGCGCGTCATGAATTCGGACTTCGTGCGGCTCGCCGACTCCGCCGATTCCTTCGCCAACCGGAGCGCGTCCTCCACGGCCTTCCGTTCCGCGATGTCGTGCCAGACGGCGAGCATCACGTTGCGGCCGTGCAGCCGGAGCGGCGTGAGCGTGACTTCCACGGGGAACAGCGTCCCGTCGTCCCGGCGGTGCGTCCACTCGAAGCGATGGTAGCCCGTGATGCGCGCACGCTCGCGCATCTGGCCCGCGACCACCACCGAGAGGCGCCCGTCGGGCTGGCGCAGCGGCGAGAGCTCGGCAGGCCGCCTGCCGAGCAGTGCATCCACGCTCGCGACGCGAAGCATGCGGAGGGTGGTCTGGTTGCAGTCGATGATCCCTTCGGCGTCGTACAGCATGTGCGCGTCGGTGGACCGCTCGAACAGGAGGCGAAACCGTTGGTCCGACGCCTCACGCTCTGTGATGTCGAGACCCCCGGCGATCAGCCCATGGACGGGCAGGCCCGGACCACTGCGCAGCGGCGTGATGTTCCAGAGCACCATGTGGCGCTCGCCGGCCTGATCCTTCACGGGCGCGACGCGGTTCCGGATGGTGTGCCCGCGCAGCACGGCATTCATGCCTTCGCGAATGCGGTCGCGGTACTTGGGCGTTACGAACTCCGTCACGTACTCGCGCCCCAGCGCGTTTGCGCGCGGAATGCCGTACATCGTCTCCGCCTCGGCATTCCACTCGAAGACCTTCCCGTCCGCCCCGATGCCGATGATCGCGCTGCCGGTGGTGTCCACGAGTGAGCGGAACAGTGCGTGGCCGCGCTCGAGCGCCTCGGCCTGCT
>JANOIJ010000190.1:0-21679 GCA_031407575.1 Gemmatimonadaceae bacterium
CCCGCTATCAGCAGCTGGGAGTGGAGATCAGCGATGTTCCTTTCGAGCGGTTGCAGCCGTGCGTAGGTACACGAGCTAGTCTGGAGGTGTCGTCAGCAGGTCCAGGGGGTTCACGGTGACCGCGCCGTACCGCGCGGTCCAGTGCAAGTGCGGACCGGTGACGCGGCCAGTCGCGCCCACGAGTCCGATCGTCTGGCCGCGTTCCACCGTGTCCCCGGGAGACACCAGCGCGCGGCTCAAGTGCAGGTACCCGGTCGTCAGTCCACCCCCATGATCCAGATAGACCACGCGTCCGCCCAGGAAGAACGTGTCCACCAGCGCGACGACACCGCGGTTCGCGGCCCGAATGGGCGCACCCACCGCACCGCGGAAATCGACGCCGAGGTGGCGGCTCGCCACCTGACCGTTGAAGGAGCGCCCGGTGCCGAAGCCACTGCTGACCGCAGAGGCGCGGGGACGTTGGAATGGCGCGGTCCACTGCGGCGGCGACTCGTGCGACCGGCGTCCGGCAGCGAGGGCGCGCGCGCCTTCGCGCGCCACTCGCTCAGCGGTGGCCGAGTCGAGCGGCCGGCCGAATTTCGCAGCCACCGCGAGGCGCTCGGCCGGTGGCGGCAGCGGAGGCGGGGCGACGGACACAAGCAGCGTATCCGACCGGCCAGACGCGCGCGTGATGATCGCGCGCGCCGTCACGACTGCGGTGGAGTCGACAGGAACAGCGCCGATGGCGCGGTAGACCGCGCGTGATTTGCGGAAGTGAAGCGGTTCGCCCGCCATGGTGCCGCTCATGGCGACGAGCGTGTCGCTCTGATCATCGACGTTTGAGACGGTGAGCCTCACAAGCGCGCCAGGGAGTGGGCGCTCAGGTGCGATCGCGAGACGCGCCTGCTGCGCTGACAGTTCGACGCGGGCGAGCAGGACGAACGCCCCAAGGATCGCGGCTGCGCGCGCTCGGCTCGGACGATCTGGAAAGCGCCGCGTCATGTCAAGCGTCATGTCCAACTATTCAGGTTCGATAGTCCCGCTGTCGGGGCCGTTGTTGGCTCCGTCGCAATTGACCTGCCACGGTACGCCAAAGCGATCCACCACCATGCCGAACCGCGCGGCCCAGAACGTCTGCTCGAGTGGCAGGACGATCCGACCATCGCGCGCGAGGTCCCGAAAGATTCGCTCGGCGTCATCCACGCTCGCCATCTGCAGCGAGAGGGTAAATCCCTTCGGCGCCTCGTAGCGGTCGGGCGTGGTGTCGGCGCCCATCAGCACCTGCTCGCCGAGTGTGACGCTCCCATGCATCACCTTGTCCTGCCAGTCCGCCGGGGCGTCCGACGCCATCGGACTGCCCGCGTAGCGGAAGATCAATCCGACCTGGCCGCCGAGACACTGCGCATAGAAGGTGAACGCCTCTTCGCACTGTCCCTGGAAGCTGAGATAGGGGCTCATCTGCATGGTGGCCACGTTGCAGACCGCTATGGCGCTAACGCATCGAGCATCAGTCCACGCTCGGCGGGCCCGATCCAGCGACCATTCACAACGACGCCGTTGATGCGAAGTGAGTTGGCGATCGCGTCGAGGGGATTGGCATCGAGCAGCAGCAGATCGGCGCGCGCACCGACGCGGACCACGCCCGCCTTCCCTTCCTCGCCCATGAACTTCGCGACGCTCACCGTGCCCGTGCGCAGCGCCTGATACGGGGTGAGGCCCGCTGCCACCAGCGCGCCCAGTTCGCGGTGTGCCGCAAAGCCCGGCACGTTCCACAGCTGCGGGGCATCGGACCCGAGGAGGAAGGGCACGCCGCCGTCGTGGAGCGCCTTGATGAGACGGCGACGCAGCGCGATGAACGCCTGCCGCTGCTCGCGCGACACGGGCGGCTGCGCGAGGTAGTTGTTCTTGTTGGTACGCCAGGCCGCCACCTGCTGCGGAACCCAGTACTTGAACTCCGGGAGCGATGTCAGCTCGTCGCCCGTGGCATCGTTTGCATAGTTGTCCAGGAGGATCTGCGTCGGGACCATGGCGACGCCCGACGCCTTGACGCGACTGACGATCGCGCCGAAGCGCGACTGGTCGAGCTGCGGCATGATGCCCAGTCCGAAGAAGCCATTCACCTGCGGCGTCAGCGGTTGCTGCCCCGTGTACATCGCCTCGACGATGCCGTCGAGGTGATCGATGGTGGCGTACTTCGATGTGAGCGCGACGTCGAGTCCGATCTCCAGCGGCACGTGTCCGGCGAATGGAATGCGCAGCGCGTTCGCGACGACGGCGAGCGAATCGAACGCTGCGCGTGGTACTCCTGGATGGATCTTGAGCAGGTCGTAGCCGGCGGCCTTCTGGTCGCGGACCATGGTCGCGGCGACGCCGGCCGATGTCACGGAATTGTTGTTGAACGACGGTCCCGATGTCAGGAGGCGCGGGCCGAGCAGCTGGCCGGCAGCGATGCTGTCGCGCAGGGCGACGTGCATGGGAGCGCCGAGCATGCCGCGGGCGGTCGCGACGCCGGCGAGCACGTACAAGGACAGGGTGCGGCGCGCATGCACGGCCTGCGCGCCGCTGGGCACGTGCGCGTGGAACTCCGCGATCGCCGGCATGAGGAACTTGCCGCGCGCGTCGACGGACGTCGCACCCGCCGGCGCGGCCCTCTGGCCGCCGACGTAGGTGATGCGTCCGTTCTCGACGATGACCGTCTGGTTGACGACGACGGCCTCGCGGTCCATCGGAATCACCGAGACGCCCGTAAACACAACGGGTGCCTGCTGCGACGACGCGACGGCGGGGATGGCGACGAGGAGCAAAGTGGCAACGAACGCTGGACGAAGCACCGGACCGGCCTCCAGTAGAAGATTGAACGACGACACCCAAGCTACGCGCGAGCGAGCCGCACCGTTCTCGTGCGAACGCCGAGTCTATCGCGTCTTGGAGTCGATCGCACCAGATTGTCATCCTGAGCCAAGGCGAAGGATCTGCGCCTCCGCATTGCCGAAGTGCAGATCCTTCGCTGCGCTCAGGATGACATGACTCCCTCCCGGCGTGATCCCATGCTGACTCCGCTCAGGTTCCGTTCGTCCTTCGCCGCCGTGGCGCTGGTCGCCACCGTCGCCCTGCCAGTGGACGCGCAGTCCGGCCGAACGCTGGCCCAGAAGCTCGATTCCCTGGCCGGCTCGGGAGTCGTGGAGAACCGCGCCGTCGGCATCGTCGCCGCCGTCGTCAAGGGCAATGACACCCTGCTGCTCAAGGCGTACGGGAAGGCCGACGTCGAATGGGACATCCCGATGCCGACCGATGCCATGCTCGAGATCGGCTCCATCACCAAGCAGTTCACCGCCGCGGCCCTGCTTCAGCTCCGCGACGCGGGGAAGCTCAGCCTGGACGACGATATCGCCAAGTGGCTGCCGGACTTCGACACGCGTGGCAACACGGTGACGCTGCGACGCCTGCTCGATCACACGTCCGGAATCGTGGGGCTCACGGAGATGGCGGAGTTTGGCAGCCTCTCGTCGAACGGCCGCTTTCCGCGCGATTCCGCGTACGCGCTCATCAAGCGCTATCCGTTCCAGTTCCGGACGGGCGAGGCGCAGATCTACAACAACTCCGCGTTCTGGCTCCTCGGCCTCGTCGTCGAGAAGGCGAGCGGCGTGACGTACGAGGACTACGTCGAAAAGAAGATCTTCGAGCCGCTGGGGATGAAGCGCTCGACGTACTGCAACAGCGGGGAGAACGTCCCGCGCCGTGCGCACGGGTACGGCGTGCAGAACGGCGTCATCCGACGCGCGCCGACCAACGTCCATACGTGGCCCTACTCCGCCGGTTCGCTGTGCTCGACCGCGGGCGACATGGTCACCTGGCTCAAGGCGCTACACGGCGGCAAGGTGCTCTCGCCGAAGTCGTATAGCGAGATGATCACGCCGTCGACGCTCAATGACGGCACTCCACTTCGGTACGCGATGGGCCTCTCGGTCGGCAAGGACGTTCGCGGGCTCAACGCCATTGGGCACGGCGGTTCGATTGCCGGATTCACCGCGGAGGCGACGTGGTATCCCGACGCGCAGATGGCCATCGTCGTCCTGATCAACTCCACCGGCAACATCGATCCTGGTGCCATCGGAGGCGAGCTTGCGGCCGAGGTGCTTCCGTGGACGCGTCCCGCCGTTGCGTTTTTCGCGGGCGACGCGGCGCCACTCGTCGGCAAGTATCAAGGCCCGTCCCGCGGCCGCGACATGATCATCGAGGTGACGCAGACGCCGCTGGGCCTCACGTTCACGCCGAGCGGCGCGGCGCCGCGGCAGTTGCCGTGGGTCGAAGGGCTGACGTTCCGACAGGGCAGCGCGACCCTGACCTTCCGGCGAGCGAACGGCGACAGCGGCCCGGTGACGGAGCTGCGGTATAGCGCGGGCGGCGGTTACTACATCCTCAAGAGACAGTAGACGGACTACTGCGCGAGCGGATTCGGTCTCAACTGGAACTGCAGCACCTTGCTCGTCGTCCCCTTTCCCGTCTCCATGTGGAAGGGCGCACGCGTACTGATCGTCGCCCACAGTCCTCGGCCCTTCCATCCAGCCGCCGGGTCGTCGATGCGACCGTCCATCCACTTCGTGTAAAACCCGAGCGGATAGGGCACGCGCATGATCACCCACTGCCCATCCTTGAGCGCGAGCAGGCCTTCCGCCGCATTCCCCGTGTTGATCGGCGTGTTCTTGCCGAGTCCCAGCACGTCGAACTGATCGACCCACGTGTAGTAACTGGCCTCCGCGCTTCCCCCGTCGGTCACGCCCTTCATCTGCGGCACCGGTTCGGCGTACAGCGTCCACCCTTCCGGACAGTGTTGCCCGGTCGCGGTTGGTCCGTTGAGTGGACCGGTGCACTTGCGCCGATCGAAGCTGCCCAGGTGCCCGCTCGCCAGCGCGACCCACGCGACACCGTTGCGGTCGATGTCCATGCCGCGCGGTGAGAAGCCCTGCACCGGCGCTTTCGGATTGCCGTACGGCGTCTCGAAGTATTCTGTAAGCGTCGTCTCGGGCGGATGCGCGCCAGGCGTAAGACGCACGATGCCACCGGGGAATCCAAGCGACGAACCCCAGATCGAACCGTCGGGCGCCGGCGCTACCGAGTACAGACCGTTCGTGATGCGCCTGTCCTTGGTCGGATCGGCTGGTTGGTTCGGCTCGGTGTACTCGTCGCGCTTGCCGTTGCCGTTCGCGTCGAGGATCAGCGCGGTCCACCCCTGCGACTTCTCTTCGTCGCCCGTCGCGTCGAACATCTTCGTGTCGAGCCACCCGACCACGGGCCCGCCGCCGCTCGTCCACAGCGTGCCGTTCGCGTCTTCGGCGAACATGAGATGATGTGTGCTGAAGCACGTGCTGATGTGCGTGTACTTCTTCGTCTTCGGATCGTACACGCCGAGGTGACGTCCCGAGCGATTCACCGGGAACAGCTTCGCCGACGGATGCTGCGATCCCGCTTTGCAGAATGCCGGGTTATCGGCGCCACGAACGGCCGCGGTAATCCAGACTCGCCCCTTCTCATCGAACATCGGGTTGTGGACGTTGGCCTTGCTCGTCCACACCACGGTGTCGCCCCAGTACGCCGACGGCGCCCCGCCGCGCGGAGACTGGGCCGGCGGCATGCTGGTGTCGCGCACGGTGAGCGGGACGCGACTCGCCGTGTGGCTCCTGGGGTCGAGCACGGGCAGGTAGTCCTGGCTGAGCTCGAGCGCACCATAGACAGGTCCCTTCGCGTTGACGCGCGGATCGCGCCGGTCGGTGGAGACGACGTCATGCAGGTATGCCTTGGGGTCGGCCCAGTCCCACTGGGTGATGACCACGTTGCGCTCGATCCCCTGCGGCCGGCGCGGTGCGGCAGGCACCTCGCCCGCGGCGATGCGATCGGTCCAGTCGGCGAACATCGCGATGGTGCGCTGCTGTCCGAGGTTGCTGACGGTGGCGAGCATTCCCGGTCCGGCCTGCCCGGACTGAAGGCGGCGCTCCCACTGCGCGGCGCTCGTCGGCAATGACTTGAACGCGGCGGGAACTTCGCGCGTCGCCTTGGTGCCGAGTTGGTGACACGCCGTGCAGGTGCCCGACTTGATCGTGCGCAGGAAATCCGCCTGCGACTTGACGGTCGGCGAGATGCCGTTGCCCGTGGGGCCCGTGCCGGGGAACTCGCTCTTGCCTGGGACATTGAGCAACGACAGCCAATGGCCGGCGGGATAGTACTCCGCCGCAGCGCGCGCGTTGGGCGCAGGCACGGCGCGAAGCGCGAGCGTCGCGCCGATGGCGCTCTTCGACTTCGGGGAATCGACGAGACCGTAGCCGCGCACCCACACGGTGTAGTTCGCCTTGGGAAGATCGGGGATGAGGAAGCGTCCCCGATCGTCGGTAACGACGATGCGCACGAACTTGGTCGGCAGCTCGTTCGTCTCGGCGATGACCCACACGCCGGCTTCCGGTCCGCTGGCACCCGTGACGACGCCGCCGATGTCGTCGGGACCGACGCGCGGGGAAGTGTGCTTCCATGGGAGTGCTGCCGCGCCGAGCGCGACGAGCGCGGCGATGGCGCCGGTGCCAAGGACTCTACCGATCATCTCTTCCTCCGTTCGGCCGCGTACTTTGGTGAGACGTCAAATCTGCGAGAGCCGACATGATCATCGTGCACGTCTTCGTCCACGTAACGCCCGAGTCCGTGAAAGCGTTCACGACTGCGACCATCGAGAACGCGCGCAACAGCGTGGCTGAGTCCGGCGTCGTCCGTTTCGATGTGGTCCAGCAGGAGGACGAACCCGCGCGGTTCCTGCTGATCGAGATGTACCGCACGCCGGCGGATGTGGCCAGCCACAAGGAGTCGGCGCACTACGCAACGTGGCGCGACACGGTGGCACCGATGATGGCCGAGCCTCGGCGAAGCGTGAAGTATCGCGCGGTCTTTCCCGAGTGGGCTTGACGCCCGCGACAAACCGGCGGATAGTTTGCCGCGGCGCGCTTGAACACACGTCTCGAGCGAGGCACGCTCGCCTGCGTCCGTGACTTTGAGGTCTGCGATGACGAGTGCCGACTGGCTGATCGACGAGACACGAGCGCTCACGCCGCATCAGCTCGACAACCTGGATCGCGAGCTTGCGGACAGCGGCTCCGGCGCGCGCGGAGCAGAAGCCGGCGACAACGAACCGACGCTGGCCCTCTCCATCCACGACGTGGTGATTCACGACAATCGCAAATGGTTCGGCGAGGCAGACGTCCGGCTCGACGCGCTCGTGGTCACGGGGTACGGCCGCGAGCATGACCCGGCCAGCTTCTACGAGCCGAAGACTGCGACGTTCGCGCGGATCATGAGCTCGGATACGCTGCAGATCGGTTCGGGCGGATTGCTCGCGTTCCACGGCAAGGCGTCGCACTTCGTCGATCTCTTTCTTCTGGTGTCGCGCGATCGCCAGGATTCTGCCGACCTCGCGACGCTCCTCAAGAGCGGCCTCACGTCGGACGAGATGAAAGGCGCCGTCGGCGGCCTGCTCGGGCTTGCTGTCGCTGCGCCACCCATCGCCGCGGTCACCATGGGCATCGCGGCCGCGGGAGTTCTCGGCGAGTTCGCGTATCGGGTGCTGCGAGCGGCGACCGGGAGTACGATCGGGCTGTATCGCAACTCGCACCTGCAGCATAGGGATGGCTTTGGTATCGGGTCACACCCCGCGCCGCCAGATCATAGTTACCGCGTGAATGATCTTTCCTTTCGATATGAGATCTCGCTCGAGTCGTAGTCGAACTGTGTGCAGATCGGCGGCAAACGGCGTTAGTCGTCGGGGCCGCGGACTGGACGGATTTTAGGGATAAGGGCGGATCGACATTTTGGATTGATCGCATCGCAGCGGAGGGCACCATGGCTGATGCACTGAGTCTCCCGGCCGATACGCCGCCCCGTTCCTTCGAGCAGCTCATTGAGGTCGTCGAGTGCGCGCTCAGCGCGCATCGCTCCGGCCGAGACGAGGAGGCAGTTCGACTCGCCACCCTCGCGCAGCAGTCGCTGGCCACCGTCGGCGTGCCGCACACCCGGGAAGGCGCAACCACGCTCAATCACCTTGGCGTGGCGTGGTTCCTCACGGGGTACAACCGCGCTGCCGAAGCGATCTATCAACAAGCGCTTGCCATCGCCGAGGGGTTGCACGAGCAGGACGCACTCAGCGGCGTCTTGCTCGAGAACGTGCTCAACAACCTTGGCCAGGTCCACGAACGGCTCGAGGACACGGAACTCGCGCGGACGTTCCTCGAACGCGCCGTGGCGCTGCGCGGCGCCAGTGCGCCGGACTCCGTGTCATTCGCCATGACACTCGACAACCTTGGCAGCGTGTATGCCAGCCTTCACGATCTCGAGCGAGCGCACGATGCCCACACGCGAGCGCTGGCGATCCTCCAACGCGAGCTGGGCCCGTTCAACAGCGATGTGGCAACGACGCTCGGCAACCTCAGCACCCTCTACCGGGCGCGCGGTGATCTCGATCGCTCGGAGGCATACCGGCTCAGGGCGTTCGACACGCAGGCACGGTTGCACGGCCTCTCGAGCCCGCAGACGCTCATTCAGCTCACGGGCCTCGTGTCGCTTTCCCTCGAGCGGGGGGACGAGGCACGCACTGACCAACTCGTAAACCACGCGTTGAAGATCGGCGGCTCGGACGCGCGGCCAGAACATCGGAACCTCGCTGAGGTGTTGAGTTACATGGCGCGCTCCGCTTTCGGAGAGGCGCGTATCGATCTGGTCGAGCGGTTGAATGCTCGCGCCGCGGAGTTACTCGAGGCGCTCGAGGGCCCGATGGCGCCGGAGACGCTGGCGGCGGTTTACGCACTCGCGCACGCACAACGCGCGAATCACGACCTCGACCGGGCTGAGCGCGGCTATCAGCGAGCGCTTCGCGGCTTCGAAGCGCTGGGTGATCGCGACATGGCGCGGGCAGTCACGGTCGACCTGGCGAAGGTGTGTCGCGAGAAGGGCGGCTTTACCGTCGCGGAGGCGATGCTCACCGCAGCGGTGTCGGAACTTCGCGAGTCAGACCCACCGAATCGACAGGGGCTCGCGAGCGCACTCGGCAACCTTGCCGAGGTCTACTACGAGTGGCAGAAGTATGAGCTCGCCGATGCCACGTTCGCCGAGGCGCTCGAAGCGAGCGACGCGGAGAGCCACGACTACCCGTGGCTTCTGCATGGGCGGGCGATGCTGAGCTATCACCTTGGGCGCTACGACGCGGCGACGGAGCTCTACGAGCGGGCTCGCGCGCTCTGGGTCGAGCGCGATGGATTGGATCATCCGTATGTCGCCACGACGTCCGCCAACCTCGCGCTCGCGCATTGGGCGCTCGGCCACACCGATGAGGCGCTGGCGGCGTTCGAGGAAGCGGCCGGCCGGCGCGAGAGAGAGATGCGACGCATGCTCGCGGTGGGGAGCGAGCGGAAACGGCTGTTGGTCGCCTCGCATGCGAAGGGCGATCTCGACAAGGCAGTCAGCTTTGCGTTCTCGGTGGCGGAACCGCGAGCCGACATCGCGCGGTTCGCCGCGCGGCAAACGTTGCGGCACAAGGGGCTCGTGCTCGACGCGATGGCGCATACGCTCACGCAGGTTCGAGCGGTCACCGACGCGGACGACCAGGCGCTCGTCGATCGACTCCATGCGGTACAGATGGAGATCGCGGGACTGGTCACGGCGACACCGAGGGCTCCGGGCGCCAAACTCGATCGCACACGACTGTCGAAGCGACGCGAAGAGGAGGAGCAGATCGAAGCACGTCTCAGCTACCGAGGCGCGCTCGAGGATCCCGACCTCGCGCCCGTAACGCTCGAATCCGTCCAGAGTGCAATTCCCGCTAACGCAGCGCTGGTGGAGGTCCTCCAGTTTCGGCAGTTCAATCCAGTTCGTTCCGGACGGATCGACGGGTGGAACGACGAGCGCTACGCCGCGCTGGTCCTCCGTTCTGCGGGCGACCCACGCTGGGTGGACCTCGGCACGACCGGAGTGGTTGACGAAAAGAGCGATCAACTCCGACGCCTCGTTCGAAGCCGCTCGAGCGAACTCAGTGACTGTGAGCAGGCGGCCGCCGAGCTTTACAGCATTCTCATCACGCCGCTGGAGGACGCCATCGCTGGCGCGTCGCGGCTCCTGATCTCACCGGATGGCCGGTTGAGCATGCTGCCGTTCGGGATACTGCGTGATGGCTCGGGAAGATCGCTCGCGTCGCGGTTTAGCGTGAGCTACCTCTCGACGGGGCGGGAAGTTCGCAATGCGACGTCCAGGATGTCGGCAGCATCCGGTGTCCTGGTGATCGCCGCGCCTGACTACGACGTGGAAGCGCCGGTGGATGCTCGCGCCGACGCCGACCGCTTTACCGACCGAGGATCGTTCGCGCCGCTTCCTGGTGCGCACGCCGAAGCCGAGGATATCCGTGCCCTTCTCGCGGACGTGACCGTGCTATCGGGGCCTAACGCAACGGTCGATGCGTTGAGGGCGGTCGAACACCCCGTATTGCTGCACATCGCGACCCACGGCTTCTTCGCTCCGATCGACGAACCGGCACCGACCCGCAGCGTCGAGTACCTGCCCATTGGCACCGGGATGATCGTGACGCAGCAAACGCAATCGACAGTGGTCAATCCGATGTTCTTCTCCGGATTGGCGTTGTCGGGAGCCAATCGTCGCGCTGCCGGTACGAGCACGGGAATCGTGACGGCGCAGCAGTTGACCGGTCTCGACTTGCGCGGTACGCAGCTTGTCGTGCTCTCCGCGTGCGAGACGGGATTGGGTGCGGTCGAACGCGGCATCGAGTTTACGGGGATGCGACGCGCATTGTCGATCGCTGGGGCGGCGGCGCAGGTCACGAGCCTGTGGCGCGTGGGTGATGAGCCCACGCGCATGCTGATGCGCCACTTCTACAGTCTCCTCGCCGGTGGCACCGGCCGCGCCGAGTCGCTCATCCTGGCGCAGGAACGGGTGGCGAGCGACGCGGCGCACCCCGAATGGCGGCATCCGTTCTACTGGGCAGCGTTCGTCCTGTCAGGTGCCTGGACGCCCATGGCAAGCGCGCTTGCGCTGCGACCCGGAGTTGCACTTCCGGTTGGCAATTCCGTGACGGCCTCCCGAACGGAGAACATCAATGGCTGACGATCTGGCGGCGCGCGTGAGCGAGCTCCTTGGATACGCCGTCGAACGAGGACATGCCGGCGACACCGCCGAGGTACAGCGCGCTGCCGACATCCTCCTCTCGATCGACGCCGAGGCGCTGGCGCTGGGCGATCCGGCGATCACTCGCAATCTGCTGGATGCTGCTACGGCCGTGCTGAATGCCGGTGACTTCCAGCGCGGCGAGGCGCTGATGCACAAGGGCATCACGGCGCTCTCCTCCAATCCGGGCGCCTCGAAGGTCGACCTCATCGTTCCGTTCCACAATCTCATCGCGCTGTACGACCAGGTGCAGGCCCACGAGCGAGCGAGTGCCTTGGCGGGAACCCTTGGCGCGATTGTCGAGGAACTCGACGAGCCACTCACCGCGAAGGCCGCCACGGTGCTGATGCGGATGGGTAAGATGTACGAAGACAGTGGGCGTCTCGCGCCCGCTCTCGTCATGTACCGCCCCGTGCACGTATTCATGATGGCCGACCCGAACCTCGCGAGCGACACGGTTGTCGTTTGGGCCGGGAAGTACATGCAGACGCTACTGGCGGCAGGGCGCTTTGACGAGGTACGCTCGGTGGGATACCAGGTGCTGGAGTCCGCGCCGGACAACACCAGGATCGAGTTCCTCGCGATCATCGCGGAGGCCGCCAACCGAGCAGGCGACGCTGTCGCGAACGAGGAGGCGCTGGACCGCGCGGTCGTCCTAGCCGAGCGACTCGAGGACAGCGCGGCGCTGACGAGTCGTGGCCAGATCGCCGCCGGCGCCGTGTACCACAACCTCGCGGTCCATTACCTCGGCCAGCATCGGCGCGACAACTATCCGCGAGGTCAAGCGCTGCTTCGGCGTGAGATCGCGATCCTCCTCGCGACTGGTCGCGGTGGATCGGCCGAGCACGCGGGCGCTGTCGGGCAGTTGGCGGTGCTCACCGAAGTGTCTGGAGACCTCGAGAACGCCGAACGTCTATACATCGAGTCGATCGACACGTATGACGGCGCGGCTGACACACCGGCCGCCGAGTTCGCCGATTATCTCACCGACCTTGGCATGCTGCGCCTTAGGCGCGGGCGGGCAGCCGAGGCGGTCGCGCCGTTCCAGCGGGCACTGCAACTGCGCGACGCGAGCGCGGATCGCCAGGCCGATGCGACGTCAAACCTGGCAACGGCGTTCTTTGACGCCGGTGACCTGAGCGCCGCGTCCAGCCAATACAACCGGGCAATCGATCTGCGCTTCGCGGCGGTGGGTTGACATCGCGATCGGCGACGCCGCGTGGATGTGGAGCAGCGCATTGAACCCAGACGGCGAACGCTGGGAACGCTGACACGACGCACGCTGAAACGCTGGGACCGCTGTAACGGCGAGAGGGCGAAGGCGCGCTCATTCACGACGCCTGCTAGTCGCCAAATTCCGTCAGGCGATTCGGCGGGCGGAGCGCGTCCAGGTAGCGATGGGGCGCATGCTGATCGACGGAGAAGCCGGTCTTGCGGCTCGTGGGTCCCGAAGCGACGAGCGTCAGCAACGAGCGCGATATCCCGTGCAGGCTCTTCATCGGCTTTGTCGGTTGAGCGGCGCGTGTCCACTGGCTCCCGTCGAAGACGAACTCGGATCCGACGTGCGAGAAGGTGCCAAACGACGCGGGCGGCAACGCGGGGACAGGATCGCGCGCAAGGACGTGCCGGAATATCCTCTGGCCAGGCGCATCCGTTCGAACCGATGGCGACCCAAGGACGACCATTGGTTGGCCATAGGTGTACACCGCTCGGAGCGCCGGTTGAGTGGACGTCAACGCAAACAGCACCGCCATCGCGCCGCCGAGACTGTGTCCCGTCACGTACAGGGCTTCGAGTGAATGCTCGAGCTGCTGCCCCGGGTCGGCGAGTGAGCGTCCCTCCGCGGCGATGCTGAGCTCCTGCTCCACCTGCCAGCGGGTCGCGCGGAAGTTGCGATAGAACCCGCCGTGCACGATGAGCGCGCCCTCCTGACTCGGATCGAACCGGAGCGCGTCGCCGCTTACGTCGAAGTCGCCCATCCAGCTGCTGAAGTTCGTCGGTTCGGTACCACGATAGCAGAGGATGACGACGCGGCCACACGCACTCTGCACCAGGCAGGCGGTCGAGAAGATGTACATCGCGTCGACGGCCTGGTTCACCTGCACGCAGTTGCATTCGGCCAGGCCAAGCCGCGACGCGATGCCGGCCACGGTCGTCAGGTCCGAGTAACAATAGCCCGCACCTGCCGCGAGCACGTGCGCGACGGTGGCATCTCGCTCGCCGCCGTGCGCGTGGGCATCGAGTAGCGTTCGTGGAAGATCCGCGTACACCGGAAAGGGTGCCAGCGACCGCGGGCCGACGAGTCGTTCTACACGCATGTGCCAAGGGGTTTGGCTATCGAGCGTCACGTGACGATCGTTCACGCGAATCGCCTCGAACGTACCGTCCACGGACGCGGGTCGGAAGCAGGCTGTCGTAAAGTGATGACAGCGCCGAGTGACCTGATCCTGTGCTCCCTGCTCACGGCCTCGACCGCACGTCGATTGCCGCCGGCTTGACGGATCGCGTCGCTGCTACCGTTTGGAAGAAAAGCGCTCGGCCAGTCGATCGAAGTATGCCATCGCTGTTTCACCGAACGGCGCAAAGGTCCGAGGCGATGCCGTGGCCGCCCGTTGGTAGGCACGCACGAAGTCGAATCGGTTGGTGCTCACCGCACGAATGCCGGCTCGCCCTTCACGCGCCTCGATCGCCAGCGCCATGTACTGACCCATCGCGTGTCCGCCGTCCGCGATGCTCGAGTCGAGGACCACCATCGCCGCCGAATCGGATAGCGTTCCGAGCGCAAGCGCAGCGAGTGCGACGTCCACGCGGCCGAGCGTGATTCGCGCGGCGCCGATACGCGCCGCGTGCTCGCGAGGAAAGCCCTCGAGCGTCGACGAGGCTGGCCTCGGACCGTCCACGTCGAGCGTGACCAGCGCTCGCTTGTCGATCAGCGATGCGATCCCCTCCTCTTGCGTGCGGAGCAGCCAGCGCAGTGCGCCCGGACGTTGCTCACCGGTTTCCGCAGGGAGCACATCCGTCGGAAGACGTGAACGCAGCGCGTGAAAGAGCTCGTGCGCGAGGAAATTCACTCGCTCAGTGGCGCGCCGCTCGAAGTAACTCAGCAGGTCGACGGCAATCGTTTCACCACCGAATCCATTGGGCTCGAACAGGAGTCCATAGATGGTCGGTTGAGTCATCGCCGAGGCCGCGGCTGGCAGGTAGGCGCGCGCCGAATCCAGCGCGGATACGATCCTGCTCCGTTCCGCATCTCCGCCGATGAGCGCAGCGGCAAAGGACTCCAGCGTGCCACGCCGCTCCCGTACTCTCTCGAGGTGATCACAGACCCTGGGATACAGCCACGCACGCGAGGAAGGTGGAACCGGAATGGTATCGCGGTTCGCTCCTGGCACCATCGAGCGAAAGCAGAACTGCATCACGCGCAAGCGAGTGCCGCTGCGTTCGATTTGCTGATACCCCGGGTGTGTGGCTAACAGCGTTCGCGCGGAATCGGGCGTCATCCGTCCCCTGGAGACTCCATCCACAGCGCGCCAATAGAGCGCTGCGCCGTCCACATCGATGAGGCCCGCGGCCGGCTGCGCGAATGCCGGCGGCGGGACGACGCAGTAGAGCCAAAGGAGCGCGAGAATGGAGAGCGATCGCATGTCGTCGAGGAGAGCGGGGGTCCGCGATGTGAGACAGCGCAACGGTGCCCGGGGTTTGAGAGCGCCAGGGTGGCGCATCGCGCCCGACGACCCGGACTGGATCCAACATCAGTGGAACACGCGGTGTATATCGAGTGGCTACGGAATCGGCCTCGACAGAACGGTTGTGCCGCCGCACGCGTAGTCCTTGCATCAGTGCTGAAGCATCGCCCTGCCATGCATGTCGGAACCAGCAGTTCGTGGCATCGAGCGCACGAGCGTGCAGTAAGCCGATGCGTCGTTCGCCACCGGACTCGAGCACTATTAGAGAGACAAATGGACAAGCGTAAGTGCGCGTCGGGTCGGTCGTTCACCTGGCGCGATAGGGCACGGCTGGCAGCGATTCTTCTGTGTGCGTTGCTTGTGTCCGCTCCTGTGCTGAGCGCACAGACGGACGTGATTCGCGGCAGAGTCACGAACTTCGAGGGCCTTCCGCTGCCGAACGTGCGGGTCACGGCGACGTCGATTCCCGGCAACGTCACGCGCGAGGTGCGGACGAACGATGCGGGGAGATTCCAGATCGCGTTTCCGGGCAACGCGGGCGACTACATCATGGGCTACGCGCGCATCGGCTACCTCTTTCGCCAGTTCCAGGTCAAGCGCCTCGCCGACGAAGAGGTGCTCATCGCCGACGCGCGACTGAACGTGGTTGCGCTGGACACGATCGTCGTCTCCGAAACCGTCCAGCAACGCATCAACCGCAATCAGCAAACGCCGGACGTGGGAGGTACGGAACGGAACATTCCCGAGTCCGTCCTGCCACCCGAATTGCAGGGAGACCTGGCGGCGATGGCCGCATCGCTGCCTGGCGTCCTTCTCGTTGCGGGCGTCGACGGCGCAGCGGATGGTTTTTCCGTCCTCGGCCTCGGCGCGGACCAGAATACGGTCACCCTCAATGGCGTGCAGTCCAGCGCGAGTAGCCTGCCGCGTGACGCAGCGATCTCGACCTCGCTCTCGACGTCGCCATACGACGTGTCGCGCGGTGGATTCAGCGGTGGCAATCTCAATGTCCAGTCCAGGAGCGGCTCCAACTTCCGGACGCGCGGCACCTCGATCGTCCTCAACGCACCACCGCTCATGTGGAGCGACAACGCGGCCTCGGCGCTCGGCACCGATTACACGAATGTGTCGTGGGGTGGCGTGGCTTCGGGCCCGCTGGAACAGAACAAGTCTTTTTACAACCTGTCCTATCAGCTCGGACGTAATTCGAGGGTCAACCAGAGCCTGCTGACGACGGACGAGCTTGGGCTGGAGACGGCCGGCATCGCGATGGACTCCGTGCAGCGGTTCCTGAGCATCCTGCAACGGCGCGGCGTACCGACGATCGCCGGCGGGCACTCCAACCGGGTGGCGGACAACGGCTCTGCGTTCGGCAGCTTCGACTACAATCCGCCGTCGTCCACGCAGGGCAACGCGTTCAACCTGACGTTCAACGGCAGCTGGTCGCGCCAGAGTCCGGTCACGGGCGGTGTCACGTCGCTGGCGTCGTCCAGCGGCGATCGGTTCAACTGGGGCGGTGGCGTGCAGGGCCGGCATAGCGGCTACATCAAGCTGTTCCTCAGTGAGACGACCGTCGGCCTGAATGCATCGAAGAACTTCGGCGAGCCGTATCTCGAGCTCCCATCGGGACGCGTGCGCGTGAATTCGCTGTTCGACGACGGGAGCAGCGGCGTGCAGTCGCTTGCATTCGGCGGCAACCAGACGCTGAGCTCCAGCACGCGTTCGATCGGTGCCACTGCGCAGAACACCCTATCGTGGTTCGACGACGGCAACAAGCACCGCATCAAGCTCAGCACCGAGCTCGTATACAGCGGGAACACGCAGGATCAGTCGTCGAACCTCTTTGGCAGCTATTTCTACAATTCGCTCGCCGATCTCGAAGCGGGCGTGCCTGCCTCCTTTACGCGGACGCTCGCCGCGCGGCAGCGCTCCACCGGACAGGTGTCCGGCTCGATGGCGCTCGGCGACTCTTATCGCCGCACACCGGATCTCCAGATTCAGTATGGCATTCGTCTCGACGCCAGCGCATACACCCTGACGCCGGGCCGCAACGCCCTCGTCGAAACGCAGTTCGGCCGGCGCAATGACGTCGTCCCCTCGCCAGTGATGATCAGTCCGCGCATCGGGTTTTCGTGGACGACCGGCTCGGCGAACGAGATCACCGCGTTCTTCGGAGCGGCGCGGACGCCGCGTGCAGTCGTCCGCGGTGGCGTCGGCGTCTTCGCCAGCAACCTGAATTCGGGAGCGATCGGTTCGGCTCTCGACAACACCGGTCTGCCCTCCGGAACGCAGCAAATCGTGTGCACGGGTCCCGCCGTGCCTGTTCCCGACTGGACACTGTACACGACCAACCCCGCGGGAATTCCCACGGAGTGCGCGGATGGCTCCGCGGGAACGGTGTTCTCGAATGCGTCGCCGAGCGTGACGCTGTTCTCTCAGGACTTCAAGCCGGGGCGGTCCGTCCGATCGAATCTGTCGTGGAATGGAACCGTGCTGGATTCGCGCTTTTCGTTGAGCACCGAGGCGACGTATTCCCTCAATCTCAATCAGCAGCGGACGCTCGACCTCAACTTCTCGCCTACGACGCGCTTCACGCTCGATGATGGTCGCCCGGTGTACGTGGCACCAACCAGCATCGTGCCCGCGACGGGAAGCATCGCGTCTCGCGACGCACGCGTTTCGCAGTCGTTCAACCGCGTGAACGAACTGCGGTCCGACCTTCAGGGGCGCACAGCGCAACTCATGCTGCGCGTCTCGCCGATCAGCCGAGTGCAGAACGAATTCGGGTGGAGCCTGGCATACACGTTCTCCGATATCCGGGAACAGTATTCCGGATTCAGCAGCACCGCGTCCAACCCGCTGCTGGTGGAGTGGGCGAAGTCGAGCCAGGGACCGCATCAGATCACCTATAGTCTGCGCTACAGCTTCTTCGACGCAGTGCACGTGAACTGGAACGGCAACTTCCGGTCGGGAGGCCGCTACACGCCGGTGATTTCCGGCGATGTCAATGGCGACGGTTCGTCGAACGATCGCGCGTTCATCTATGATCCCGCTCAGGTGACTGACCCCGCGGCGGCGGCCAGCCTGCGAGGTCTCCTTGCCAGTTCCTCGTGCCTCGCGGAGCAAGTGGGCCGAATCGCCGACCGCAATTCGTGCAAGGGACCGTGGAGCTCCAGCGCGTCGCTTCAGGTGACGCTCGACCGCGCGAAGTTCCACATGCCGCAGCGCGCGAATGTCTCGTTCTCGCTCTCCAATCCCATTGGCGCGGCCGACCTGCTCGTGAATGGCGCTGGGAGCATCAAGGGCTGGGGCATGTCCGTCGCTCCGGATCCTGCGCTGCTGTACGTGCGCGGCTTCGACCCGGCGGCGAATCGCTACAAGTACGAAGTGAACCAGCGCTTCGGCGCCACGAGTCCGCAGTTCATGACGTTTCGCAATCCGGTGGTGCTCACGGTCTCGTTCCGGTACGACCTGGGTGCGACGAGAGAGTGGCAGCGCCTGGAGCAGAGTCTCGACGCCGGACGCAGTCTGCCCGGAACGCGCCAGAACGAGAATTCGTTCCGTCAGCAGGCATCAGCGGGGCTGCAGAATCCGATGGCGAACATCATGCGACAGCAGGACACGCTGCAGCTCACGGCGTTGCAGGCCGACAGCGTCGTATCGATGAACCGCGACTATCTCTACCGCACCGACTCGCTGTGGGCTCCGATCGCGAAGTGGTTCGCGTCCCTTCCCGCCGAGTACAACCAGCGTGAGGTGTTCAATCGGTACCTGACAGCGCGCCGCGCTCAGGTGGACATGCTCATTGAAGTCGGCAAGACAATGCGGAGCCTTCTCACGGCCGAGCAGAAGCGCAAGATCCCGGCGACGGTGCTCAACTTGATGGATCCGCTCTATCTCACCTCCATTCGCAATGGCACCGGATTGTATGTGGGCGGTGGAACGGGTGGCGGTGGCGGTGGAGGTGGGGGATTCGGTGGTGGAGGCGGTGGCGGTGGTGGCGGGGGCGGTGGACGTGGCGGGCCGGGAGGCTTCTGATGAAGACATTACAGAGTGCGATCGGATTGGGTCTGCTCGCCGCGACGCACGTCGCAGCCGCGCAGACACCCACACCAGCACCAGCCGCGCCGCGTGCACAAGCGCCGGTACCCACGCTGAGCGTCGGACCGGCTATTCGTCGCATCTCGACGGCATCGGCCGTCTCCACGGAGCAACTCGGCTCCATCACGAGCGTCAGGCAGCTTCCTGATGGAAGAGTCCTGCTCAACGATGGCGCGCGCCGGCGGCTGTTGATGCTCGACACCTCCATGAAGGTGGTGCGAGTGGTGCTCGATTCGCTGAGCGAGACGCGGGAGTACTACGGGACGCGTGCGGGCGGGCTGTTCCCGTACCGGGCGGACACGACGGCGTTCGTCGATGCCGCGGCATTCGCGATGATCCTCCTGGACGGCAACGGGAAGTTGGCGCGCGTGCGGTCATTGCCGCGGGTTCAGGATGCGAACGCATTGGCGGGCAACAGTGGCTTCCCGGGTGTGGACGCGAAGGGACGAATCGTCTATCGCATCAACGCGCGTACGGCGCCACCGAAAGTGGCCCCCCCGCGCGGCACTCCCTGGGTTCCGCAGGAGCCCGACTCTGCGTTCATCGTCGGCATCGATGTCGACACGCGCAAGCTGGACACGCTCGGCGTCATTCGCATTCCAAAAGAGGAGAACAGCGTTCGTATCTCGGCCGACGGTGGATTCAACTTCACGTCGGTGACGAATCCGCTGCCAGCCACGGACGAGTGGGCGGTTCTCCCCGACGGCGTGGTCGCGTTCGTTCGCGGCCGCGACTACCGCGTTGACTATCGCGATGTGGAGGGCAAGGTCACGTCATCGGCCAAGCTTCCCTATCCGTGGCAGCATCTGAACGACTCGACCAAGCAGGTTCTCGTGGACTCGGTTCGCAACCTGCAGACTCGGCGGGCGATGAGCGGGTATCTGCAGCAGCTCATTCGTTGGGTCAACCAGTACGAAAAATCGTATCCTGACAGCCTCGCGATTCCTGCGGGGTTCACGTTGGCGCAGGGTTTACAGAAAGAATGGAAGGTTCCGCCCGGCGTGACATTCCCGGCGAATTACATCTACGCATGCGCAGCCGGTGAGGAACCGACGATGTTGGAAGGCGCCGCGCCTCCGCAGGATTCGTCGGCGCTGGAAGGCGGTCGCGGTGGTCGCGGAGGCTTTGGTGGTGGTGGTCGTGGCGTTGGCGGTGGCGGTGGTGGCGCCGGCGGAGATCGCGCTGATCGCATCGCCGAACGACTTGGTGGTCGCGGCGGCGTGGGCGGGGCCGGTGGCGGTGGTCGCGGCAACCAGGAGGCTGGTCCTCCCGGTCCGCTGACGGGACGACCTTCGTGCATCCCGACACCGGTCGTGGTGGCGGGCGGCCGCGTGCCACCGATGCCGGAGCTGCGCACACCCGGCGTCATGGATCCGCAGGATCTTCCCGACTACAAGCCCCCGTTTGCCGAGCGAAGCGTTCGCGCTGATGGCGATGGCAACCTCTGGGTTCGCATCAACACGCCGACGCCGCTTCCCGGAGGGCCGATCTTCGACGTCATAAGCCGGACGGGCGAGCTCGTCGACCGAATTCAGATTCCGCCGGGCTACAACCTGGTGGGATTCGGGCAAGGGCGAATCGTGTACTTGTCCGTCCGCGACGCGAGCGGTGTGCACCTCGCGCGCGTCCGGCTGAGGTAACGCCCAGGTCCACGGCGCCATCGCCATTCACGTCGGCCCACCGCGCGCCGTGGTCTGCGGGAATCGACGCAAGAAGTACCTGGCCATAGTGCGGATCAGCGACGCGCGTCGCGCATTGCGTTGAGTTCCTGGCGAGCGAGGGCCACCTCCTTGCCAGGAATGCCCTCGGCGTCCTTCCAGAGGCGAATGAACTCCTCATACGCCGCGATGGCGCGATCGCGCTCGCCGAGTTGGCGCCAGAGCCGAGCGCGGGTGAGCAGCGAGTGCACGAGGGCGCCGACTCCGGGCTCGATGACGAAATTGAAATTCACCCGCGCCGGATCGATCGCCTCGTAGGTTTCCGCCGCCTGTCGCGTGAGTCCGGCCCGGGCGAGGACCTCCGCGCGTGTGAGCGCGCGCAGGCCGCCGAGCCCGAAACGAACCGCCGGCTTCCGCAGGGAATCCGGCGTCGCAAACGTGCGCGCGATCCGTTCCGCGCCGGCGGTGTCGCCCTGCTGGAGCAACGTGAGCGCATTCAACTCGGGCCATGGACTCTGCGACCACTTCCTGAGGTAGTGCGCGAACATCGTGTCACTCGTGGCGAGGAACGCGACGAGCGGCATCGAGAGCGCCGACGCGCGCGCTTGGTTGCCAGTCGCCCCGGAGAGCGTATCGAGTCCGCGCGCCATTGCGAGCAGCTCGCGCGCCATGTCCGGCGTGACTGGCTCACCGAGCGCGAGGCGCATCGTCAGCCGGTACATGCGCAGCATTGGCGCCGTCGGCGTCCTCGAGAAGGGAAGCGTGGAGTCGGTTGACTCGAGAAGCCGCGCGGCGCGCTCCACATCGCTCATCCTCCCAAGCATTCCGGCGGCTGTCACGATCGTGCCATTGAGCCAGAGCCGCGTACCCACCGCCACGGAACGCACGGAGTCGGCGGTGTAGTGATCCAGGACGTAGCGCAACGTGGCCGCCGTTCCCGTGTCACGAACGCCGAGCTGTGTTGAGAGCAGCGTCAGCCGAATCACCGGTTGCGCCGTGAGCGGATTGGCGAGTGCGGCGCGCAGGGCGACGAGCGCGGAGTCTGACTGGCCGGCCGCC
>JANOIJ010000263.1:0-2161 GCA_031407575.1 Gemmatimonadaceae bacterium
GCTCGGACTCGGCGCCAAGCTGCAGTGGGGATTCATCCCGGCGGAAGCACTGCAGGGCCGCGGCGGTGCCGGCGATTTCACCGTCACGTTGAGCGCCGGATCCAAGGCGGGTGTGCGCGAGCGGAGCCTCGTCGTCTCGCCTGAGGGCATCGTGGGTCTCGTGCAGACCGTGGATCCCACGATGAGCCTGGCCATCCTGTTTGCGCACCCGGACTTTCGCGTCAGCGCGATGTCCGCTGACGGAAGTGGTGCGTTCGGCATCGTGCAGCCGCATGCCACGAGCTCGGGCTCCAGCGCCGCGCCAGCGTCCATGCGCGCCGAGCGCTACCTCCTGGAGATGCGCGGCGTGCCGTTCCGCGCGACGATGAAGCCGGGCGCGATGGTCTTCAGCTCGGGACTCGGTGGCATCTATCCGAAGGGCATGCCAATCGGCGTCGTGCTGGCGGAGATCAAGACACCCGAATCGTGGGCGCGCACGTACCTGCTGCGCCCCGCCGTGAATCCCGCCGAGCTCACCTCGGTGATGATTCTCACGCCGCAGCGTGCGGCCGAAGGGCTGATCAACGTCTGGGCTGACGTCGGTCCCATCGACTCCGCGACCAAAAGCATCGTGGCCGCCGGCGACTCGCTGGCGCGGCAGTCCGCCACGCAGGAAGCGGCGGCGCGGCGTGCGTCCATCGATTCCTCGGCGCGCTTGCTCGCCGATTCCCTGCTGCGCGATCCCACGCGCCGCGACACGACGGCGCGGCCCGCAGAAGTGGTTCCGCCACTCGACTCGGCGGCCGCGCGCGTGCGGCGTGACAGCATCGCGGCCGCACGCGTCCGTCGTGCGCGGCGCGACAGCATCGCTGCGGCGCGTCTGCGGGACTCGCTCGCGCGGCCGCGCGACACCACCGCGGGAGTGCGTCCATGAACTGGGGCGCGACCATCCGCACCGTTGCGTTGTGCGCCGTCCTGATCCTCCTGCATTACACGCTACGTCCATTGCTCGCATGGCGTGCAGCGGCGGATTTCCTGATCATCGCGCTGTTGCTCGCGTCGGTGCGCGTGCGGCCTGGCATCGCCGCGATCTTCGGCTTCGTGCTCGGACTCGCGTCGGATTCGCTGGCGCTCGGTGCATTCGGCGCGGGTGCGCTGGCCATGACACTGATTGGGTTCGGGTGGTCGCGGCTCAAGGCGGTCTTCTTCGCCGATCACGTGCTGCTCAACGGATTCTTTCTCTTTCTCGGCAAGTGGACCTACGAGGTGATGATGAATCTCGTGGAACGACGAATGCACGGCGCGGAGTTGGTGACGCAGATCCTCGTCTGGTCATCCCTGTCCGCGGCGGTCACCGCTGTCGCCGGCGTGCTTGCCTTGATGCTTCTGCGACCGGTCCTGGAGACTCGCGGCACATGAGCTTTCATCCGAACGACGTTCGCCGACGCACGCGCGTCGCCAACGGCATCATTGCGGCGGCGCTGTGCTTCCTCGCCGTCTCCTTTTTCCGCAGCCAGGTGGTGCAGCACCAGAAGTATGCGGTGCAATCGGAGACGAACCGCTATCGGGAACTGCCGTTGCCTGCGCCGCGCGGGGTGATCTACGATCGCAAGAACCAGGTGATCGCGGACAACGTCATCGGCTATTCCGTTTCCGTCCTGGCAATGAAGGAGGACTCGCTCCGCGCGGTGCTCCAGCGTCTGGGCGGCACGATCATCATCACGCCGCAGCAGATCGAGCAATCTGTTCGACGCTTTCGTCGCGCCCCAACGCGGCCCACGGTGATCATCCCGGATGCGTCATTCGACATCGTCAGCGTGCTCGAGGAGCACCGGTCGCAGTTCCCGGGTCTGCTCATCCGGAGTGCGCCGCGCCGCTTTTATCCTGACGGCCCGGTCGTCGCGTCGTTCGTCGGGTACACGGGCGAGGTGAGTGAAGCCGAGCTCGCGAGGACGGAGTTCAAGGACTACAAGGCTGGCCAGCAGGTGGGCAAGCAAGGACTCGAGAAGCAGTACGAGGCATTGCTGCGCGGCAAGGAAGGGAGCCAGTTCGTCGAGGTGGACGCGCGCGGCCGAGTGCTGCCGCAGGCGGGTGTGCGCCAGGATCTGGCGCCAGTCGCTGCCCCGCCGCTGTACACGAACATCGACATGGATCTGCAGCGCTTCGTCGCGCGCATCTTCGG
>JANOIJ010000269.1:0-20902 GCA_031407575.1 Gemmatimonadaceae bacterium
CAGCTCACTCACGAGCGTGCGAGCCTCCGCGCGCTACAGGACGACGACACGGATCGCATCTTCATCAACCGCAGCGATCCCAAGATGCCGGCGGCGCTGTACACCATGAACTCCCCGCGCGACCTGGAGACGCCGGCTGCGTGGACCAAGCTCACGGACGCCAATCCGTGGACGCGCAATCTCGCGCTCGGCGAGGCGGAGGAAATCACCTGGAAGGGGAAGGACGGTACGCCCGTGGGTGGCGTGTTCGTGAAGCCGGTTGGCTACCAGTCCGGCAAGCGGTATCCGCTGATCGTCGCGCTTCACGGCGGCCCGCAGTCGGCGGATGTGCTGAGCTTCAACGGCGGTTACGGCTCGCAGATCTATGCGGGCGCTGGTTACGCGGTGCTGATGCCGAACTACCGCAACTCCACCAACTACGGGGAGAAGTTCGAGATCGAGAGCCAGGGCGATTACTTCACGAAGGGCTATGAAGACATCATGGCCGGCGTGGATCACCTCATCGCGACCGGCGTTGTCGACAGCACGCAGATGGGCGTACTCGGATGGAGCGCCGGCGGGCATTGGGCCAACTGGATTCTTACGCACACGAATCGCTTCAAGGCGATCTCGTCGGGCGCCGGCGTCTACAACTGGGTGTCCATGTACGGCAACAGCGATACACAGCGTGGACGTCAGTGGTACCTCGGCGACAAGATGTATTGGGACGATGCCGAGCACTGGTGGATCCAGTCGCCGGCGGCGCACATCAAGAACGCGAAGACGCCGACGATGATCCACGTGGTGGATGGAGATCCGCGCGTACCGCGCACGGAGAGCGAAGGGCTCCACATGGCGCTCAAGCGCTTGAACGTGCCGACGGAGTTGTATGTGTATCCGGGCATGTCGCACGGCATCCCCGATCCTCGCAACCAGTTGCTCAAGTCCACGGCCGAGATGGCCTGGATGGACTATTGGGTGCGGAAGTCGGGCAAGCAGTTTTCGTGGCGCGATGTGCTCACGACGGTGGAGGACCCGAAGACCCCGGCGCTGGTGCCGTAAGAGTTGTCATCCTGAGCGCAGCGAAGGATCTGCACTTCGCAAACGTAGGTGCAGATCCTTCGCTGCGCACAGGATGACAACGGGCTGCGCTCAGGATGACAACGGGCTGCGCTCAGGATGACGACGATTAGCGATAGCCCGCCGCCTGCAACTCGAAGAGCTGCGCGTACCGCCCATCGGCGGCGAGCAGCTCTTCGTGCGTACCGAGCTCGGTGACATGGCCGTCCGCGATCACGGCGATGCGATCCGCAATGCGCACGGTAGAGAACCGGTGCGAGATCACAATGCCGATGCGGCCGCGCAGGTTCTCCTTCAATTCCGCGAAGATCGCCGCCTCTGCCTCCGGGTCCAGTGAGGACGTGGGCTCGTCGAGGATCCAGATGTCGGCGTCGCGATACATGAGCCGGGCGAGGGCGAGCCGCTGCCATTCGCCGCCCGAGAGATCGTGCCCGCCCTCGAACAGGCGACCGACCTTGGAGTCGAGGCCGTTCGGCATCTTTCGCAGCAACCACTCGCTTCGTGAGTTGCGCAAGGCGTCCATCACGCGGTCGTCGTTCACGTCGCCATAGGGGCGGCCCATCACGACGTTCTCGCGCACCGACAACTCGTAGCTGGCGTAGTCCTGGAACAGCACGCCGATGCGGTTGCGCCAGGCTGTGGGATCCAGCGCGCGGAGGTCCACGCCGCCGACGGTCACGGAGCCATGACTCGGGTCGTAGAAGCGCAGTAGCAGCTTGACGAGTGTGCTCTTGCCCGCGCCGTTCTCGCCGACGAGCGCGATGAGCTCGCCGCCCTTGATGTCCAGATCGAGATTGGCGACCGAGGGCTCCGTACCGCCCGGATAGGTGAAGGCGACTTTCTCGAAGCGGATTCCGTCGATGGGTGCCGCGGGCACGGGCGCTGGCGTCGCCGGAATGTGTACGAGCGGCTCGATGGCGAGGAAGGAGAAGTAGTCCTCGAGGAACGTCGTGTGCTGGTCCACGGCCACGAACGTGCTGGAAATCTGGCCGAGCGTGCCGGCCACACCGGCGAACGCGCCGATCACGAGGACCACCCCGCCCGGACTGATGTTGCCGGCGACGCCCTGCACCGCCACGAAGAGATACGCCAGCGCCAGCGTGGTGCCCGACACGAGTCCCGTGAGCAGCGAGACGCGAGTGCCCAGCCGGTACATCTCCACTCGCTGCTGGAAGAGATCTTCCGACAGCGTGCGATGGCGGCCGAGCAGGTAATCGGCGAGCACGTAGGCACGCACTTCCTTGGTCGTGCGCGGCTGCACGAGCAGGTCGCTCAGGTATTCGCGCTCGCGTTCTTCCGGCGTCTCCCGGTAGTGAAACGCATAGAGACGCGCCGTCACCTGCCGCTCGAGCAGCAGCGAGAGCACGGCGGCGGCGAGCGCGAGGAGCACGAGCACGTAGTGCAGGCTCGCGAGCAGCGACGCCATAAGGATGATCGTGACGATGTTGCCGGAGAGGCCGAGCACCGACCATGTGAGGTCGCCGGGCCGCCATGAGACGTCGCGCTTGGCGCGCGCGAGGCGATCGTGCCAATCCGAGTTATCGAAGTGGCCGAGATCGAGCGTCGCCGCCTTGGCGAGCAAGCGCCGCTCGGCTTCGAGTTGCACGCGTCGCACGAAGAGGTTCCTGCCGTAACCCATGTACGCGCCGACGGCACGCTGAATACCGGTAGCGAGCCAGAGCCCGATGAGAATGGGCAGCAGCGCCTTGAAGCCGAGCGGCTGAAGGCGTGCCTCGGCGATGCGATTGACGAGGCTCGCGCCGAGGTACACGGACACGGGCGGCAGCGTGGAGCTGAGGATGCCGAGCAGCGAGTAGCGGATGAGCGAACTGGGCGATGCGGCCCAGGCGAGCGACATGCCCTGGCGGAGATTCTTGCGAACGCGGCTCGCGCGGCCTTTCGTTGTCACGACTGGTGCTGTCATACAGGAAATCTAGCAGGACTGGATGTCTCGGCTTCCGGCATGACAGTGCGCGCGCCAGAATAGCTTCAGCGAAGTCACCCTCAGCCCCTCGACCAATGCGCCGCTCACTCATGATTGCCGTCGCACTCTCTGCCATTTCGACTACGGCGGTAGCGCAGCAGCACGACATGGCCAGCCATGCCGCGATGCACGGCCCGGACTCGTCCCAGAAGGCCGTGCTCGCCGTGATGAAGTCACTCTTCGACGGCATGCGTGCCGGCGACAGCGCGAAGGTGCGCGCGGTATTTCATCCGCGCGCGTCGTTGGCGAGTGTCGGCGTGCGCGCTGGCGCGCCGACCGTGACCTTCGACTCGCTCGCGCAGTTCCTGCGCGCGGTGGGTACGCCGCACGCGGACGTATGGGACGAGCGCACGCGCGGCGAGATGGTGCACGTCGACGGCGGCATGGCAATGGTGTGGGCGCCGTACGACTTCTACGCCGGCGCGAAGTTCAGCCACTGCGGCGTGAACAACTTCCAGTTCGCGAAGACCGCGGAGGGCTGGAAGATCATCGCGCTGGTGGACACGCGGCAGCGCACGGGATGCCCCGGTCAGAAGTAAGCTGGCTGAGGACTGACACTGAAGACTGGTGACCGACAACTGGAGACTGACTGTGTGCCTCATCCATTAGTCAGTCTCCAGTCGTCAGTCATCAGTCGCCAGTTTTAGAAGGCGCCTGCATCCTGCGCCACCACGTATCCAACTCGGGCGGCGCGGACGGCTCCACCGACTCGCCGGGCCGCGGAATAGCGACGCGGACCTCGACGCCGCCGAGCGCCTGCAACAACCGCTCGGGCGGCTCGTCCCACGCGTGGAACGCCAGGTTGAACGTGCCCCAGTGGATCGGCAGCAGCAGTCCACCTGAAACGAGCGCGTGGACGCGCACCGCATCTTCCGGCGTAAGATGGATGTCGGGCCACATTGGGTCGTACGCGCCGATCTTGATCATCGACATGTCGAACGGGCCGAACTTCGCGCCCACGTCGCCAAACGCGTCGAAGTAGCCGGTGTCCCCGCTATGGAAGACGCGATGCACCGGACCCGCGATGACCCACGACGCCCAGAGGGTCCGATCGCGCTTCATCGTGCGTCCCGAAAAATGCCGCGCGGGCTGCGCCGTCATTCGCACGGACCCGACGTGCGCGGTGTCGGTCCAGTCGAGCTCCGTGATCTTTGCCGCGGGCACGCCCCACCGTTCAAGGTGCGCGCCGACGCCGAGTGTCGTGATCCACTGCAGGCGATCCTGCGCGCCGCTGCGCGCGAGCGCGTGCACGACTGCGGCATCGAGATGATCGTAGTGATCGTGCGTGATGATCACCGCGTCCAGCGCGGGCATCTCGCGCAATGGCAGCGGCGGCGGATGAAAGCGGCGCGGACCTACGAGCTGGGACGGCGACGCGCGCTTGCCGAACACGGGGTCGACGAGCACGCGATAGCCGTCGATCTCGATGAACGTCGTCGAGTGGCCCAGCCACGTGACACGCAACCCCGACGCGGGCGGCTCGGCGAAGCTTTCGCGCGTGCGAGGCACGATCGGAATGGCAGCTGGCGGCACGCGCTGCTCCTTGCCACCAAACTGGCGCCGCAGCAGCGCCGGCATGGACGTCGTGCCAATCGTCGTCGGCACCGGATTCTGGAACGCACCGTCGCGATAGTTGGGCGAGCGCTCGATGCGCGCGAGGCGCTCGCCAGTTGGCGCGGCGCCGAGTACCGCGAGGGGATCCATCATGTCCGGCGCTTATCGCTCCCGAGGATCGTCATCACGCGCATGCCATGAAAATCAGGCATCCGGATCACTGCGAGAGCCGGGCCAGTGTCCGCCATCGACGAGGCATTGGCGACCCAGCTCCGACACGGCGCGGCAGCCAGAAAGCGCGAGCGTGAGCTCGAAGTCCGCAGCGATGTTCTCGATCACCTCGCGCACGCCGGCCTCGCCCGCGAGCGCCAGCCCATACGCATAGGGACGTGCGATGCCCACCGCGCGTGCACCGAGCGCAAGCGCACGCACCGCGTCCGCGCCGCCGCGGATGCCGCTGTCCATGAGCACGGGCACGCGACCACCCACCGCGTCGACGATGGCAGGCAGTGCGTCGAGCGCAGCGATGCTGCCGTCCACCTGACGTCCACCGTGATTCGACACGAAGATGCCATCGATGCCCGCGTCCACCGCCTGCCGCGCATCGTCCGGATGCAGAATGCCCTTAAGCACGATTGGCAAGCGCGTGTGTTGCCGGAGCACGGGCAGGTCCGCCCACGTCAGCGACGGGCGCGAGTACGTGGCGACGAAGCGGCGCACCGCGGCGAGCGCACTGCCGGAACGTAGGTTGTGCACGGCACCGCCCGGCACCGCGCGCGCCATCGCCAGCATCGTGCGCACGGCGGACAGCGTCACTCGGCCGCGCATGGGCGCGGGTCCCGGCAGCGGCTCCCCGAGCTTGCGCATGAACACTGGGTCGCTGGTGTACTGCGCGATCCCCTTGCCGAGCATGAAGGGCAGGTGCGCGAGATCGAGGTCGCGGGTACGCCAGCCGAGAAACGTCGTGTCGAGCGTGACGACGAGGGCGTCGCACCCGCACGCCTCGGCGCGGCGCACGAGGCTCGCCACCAGCTCGTCGTCCTTGCTCCAGTACAACTGAAACCATCGCGGCGCAGTGCCCATCGCCGCGGCGCACGTCTCCATGGGGACGGACGCCTGGTTGGAGAAGACCATTGGAATGCCGAGGGCCGCTGCGGCACGTGCCACGGCGAGGTCCGCGTCCGCGTGCATGAGCTCGAGCACACCGATGGGCGAGAGCACGAATGGCGACGGCAGGCGCCGACCGAACAATTCGATGCTCGTGTCGCGCACGGAGACGTCGCGCAGCATGCGCGGCACGATGCGCCAGCGCTCGAACGCGGCGCGGTTGGCGCGCATGGTGGACTCGGAGCCCGCGCCGCCGGCGAGATACGCGAACGCCTCGGGCGACATGACCTCCTCGGCCATCGCGGCGAGCCGCTCTGCACCCACCGGCACGCGCGGACGAATGCCGCGAGCGCCGGCGAGATAGATGTCAGTCTGTCGCTGCGGCGTCGGGCTGGCGTCGGCCACTCAGGGCACCGGGCGTGTGCCCCATACCTTGCCGATGCCCGCGAGCAGCGCGGCGTACGTCTCGATGCCGTTCCACAGGTTCTGCACGCGCAGGTTCTCATCCGCGGCGTGCTGGTTGTTGTCGTAGTTGGCGATGGGCAGCGAGATCATCGGGATCTTGAGGATCTGCTCGAACATGTACATCGGCCCGGTGCCCCCCGACGTCGGGACGGCCAGCGGCGCGTCGGCCGCGCCATCACCCAACGCACGGAGCACCGCTGCGCCGAAGGGTCCATCGAGCGCCGCGCGCGCTGCCGGATAGCCCTCGTTCCACTCGAGGCGAGCGACCTTGGGGTGCGCCATGCGCACGGCGCTCGTCGCGCTGTCGTGCGTGATGAAGTAGCCCTGCTTGCGGATGTGTGCTTCCACGAGCCGCTGCACCTTGGCGGGATCCTGCGCGGGCACGAGACGCAAGTCGAACGACGCGTACGCCACGCTGGAGATGGTGTTGGAGCCCGTCTCGCGCACACCGCCGACGCGCATTCCCCGCAGGTTGAACGCGGGCAGCATGATGCGCTCGGCCAACAGTGCGCCGCCAGCTTCGGTGCGGCCGAGTCCGAGTGCGTGCTTGAGCGTGGAGTCGTAGGCGGGCAGTGCGGCGATGGCGCGGCGCTCCGCTGGAGAAATCGGCTTCACGTCGTCGTAGTAGCCGGCGATTTTAATGCGCCCGTCGTCGTCGCGCATGCTGGCGACGAGATTCGCGAGCATGACGCCGGGATTCGGCGCCCAGTTGCCGTAGTGGCCGCTGTGCAGCGCGCGATTCGGCCCGTACACGGTGAGCTCGAAGGTCGTGATCCCGCGATTGCCGAACACCACCTGCTGCCGGCCACTCTGGTGCACCGGACCGTCGCAGAAGAGCCACGCGTCGGCCGTGAGTTGGGACGCGTACTTCTCGAGGATCTGGGAGAGGTGCGCGGAGCCGGCTTCCTCTTCGCCCTCGAAGAAGACCTTGAGGTTCACCGACTGGCCGACCTTGCTCGCACGCATGGCGTCCACCGCAGCGAGCATGGCGATGATCGACGCCTTGTCGTCGCCGGTGGAGCGCGCGTAAATGCGCGACTCCCCATCGACGCGCCCACGGCCAACGGGAATGGGAATGATCTTCCCGCCAACGAGGAGGTCGCGGTCGCGCAGCACGGGCGACCACGGTGGCGTGGTCCACTGCTTGGGATCGAGCGGCTGGCCGTCGTAGTGCGCGTACAGCACGAGCGTCCGCGTCGCGCCCACGGCGGGCAGCTCGCCGTACACCGCGGGCGGCGCACCGGGAACGGTGAGCAGCCTGGTGTTGGTGAAGCCACGCTTGCCGAGCATCGTGAGCAGGTAGTCGGCATTGCGCCGGATGCCGGCAGAGTCGCTCGCGACATTTGGCAGCGCGAGCAGTTCCGCGAACTCGGTGATGATCGCGCCTTCATTGGCCTCGCGATACGTGCGCGCGGCGGCGCGCGCAGCGGCACCCGTGGTTGTTGCCTGCGCGAGGAGTGGCGCAATGGCGACGCTGGACGCGAGGCATGCACGAACGATGGCCTTCGAGATGGACATTCGGTGTGGTCGTTGGTGGGAGCCGTTAGCGCCGTGGCACGAAGCGGCCGACGATGATGCTGATGTTGTCCGTGCCGCCGCCGTCGAGCGCGTCCTGGAGCAACTGCTCGCATGCCTCACGCGCCGTGCCCATGGCACCGAGGCGCTCGGCGATGCGTTCGTCGCTCACGTGCTTCGTGAGGCCGTCCGTGCACAGCAGGTGCACGTTGAGCCAGTCCGCCTGGAGTCGCGTGATCACGGGCTCCGCCGCCTCTCCGCCGAGTGAGCTGGACAGCACGTTGGAGTACTGCGAGCGCTCCGCCATGGTGCGCGTGAACACGCCTTGATCCAGCAGCTCCTGCGCGATGGTCTGGTCGCGAGTGATCTGCGTGAGCTGGCCCTTGCGGTAGAGGTAGTAGCGCGAATCGCCCACCTGGACCAGGTAGTACCACGGCCATACGCCAATGAACAGCGTCAGCGTCGTCGCCATGGGACGGCCCTCGACCACTTCACGGGCACGCGCACGCACCGCGTCGTGGCTCTCCATCGCGGCACGCTGGAGCGTGTTGATGAAGTCCTTGTCGTTGCCGTCGGCGCGATAGTAGCAGTCGGTGCTGCGGGCCATGTAGTGCATGGCGGTTGCGAGTGCCACGGCACTCGCCTCCTCGCCGCCCTCCGCACCGCCCACGCCGTCAGCGACCATCGCCAGGTACGCGAGTCGCTCGTCGTCCAGCGGGATACGCTCCTCCGACGTGAGGTTGGTCTGCAGCACGTGCACGCGTTTGTGAATCGTGGCCATCACGAAATGGTCCTGATTCTGCGCGCGCACCTTGCCCGGGTGCGAGAGGCCGAAGACGTCGATCTCGTCGTCGCGGGGCTTGGGGTTCACTGCGAGGAACGTTTGATCGGGGGTGCGCATGTGTGCCTCGCAGTGCGGACGGCGCTATGGACGCGCTAAGCTACGGCGCTCCAGTCAGGGCGCCAGCGCCGGCCGCGTCGAACAGGCGTATCTCGTCCACGGACGCCGGCACGACCACTGCCGCGGAATAGCCGGGTCCGGCGTCGAGCGATCGCATCTGCCAGCGAGCGGCCGCGGCGTGGTCCAGGCGGTCGGCCAGCAGGCGCGCGGGTTCACCGGGCGTGAGCGTGACGTCGAAGTGGCCGAAGCCCCGCGTGATGCCGTGTCCGGTAGCCTTCATGTACGCTTCCTTGCGCGTCCATGCCGCATAGAACCCATCCGCGACCACCGGCGACGACAGCGCCGTCAATGCACTGCACTCCGCGCGCGAGAAGACGCGCTGCGCCAGCTCCATGGGCGCGAAGCGGCCGGTGTGGCGTTCGACGTCCACACCAACCTCGCCCTCCCGTGTCACGGCGACGAGCGCGATGTCGCCAGAGTGCGAGAGGTTGAACCAGAGGTCGCGCGGCGCGGGCCCCGTGAGCATGGGCTTGCCGAATTCGCCGCGCTCGAAGACGAGCGACGCAGGCGGCGCCTCCGCATAGTGCGCGAGAATACGTCGCAGCATGCCGTGCGCAACGATGTAGCGTCGACGCAGCTCAGGCAGCGCGAACGCCATCACCTGCGTCGACTCAGCGAGCGAGAGCAGTGCGTGCAGGTCGTCTGTGTCGACGTCCAACCGTACGCGCCAGACGTGTGCCGCGCGCGCCGAGAGCGGAGGAGGCGGCGGCGGATGCCAGCGCTCCGCGTCAGCCACTGGGCCGGGCTTTCTCCAGTGCGCGTCCCACGACGAGCGTGATGTTGTCCGAGCCGCCGCGCTCGAGCGCCAGCTCCAGCAGCGCGTGCGACACCTGCTCCGCCGATTCCATGCGCGACAGGTGGTCAGCGATCTCGTCGTCGGACACGTGCCTGATGAGGCCATCCGTGCAGACGAACACCACCGAGCCCCGGGCACGCACATCCACGCGACTCACCACCGGCACGGCTTCCGTGGCGCCGATCGCGCTCGAGAGGACATGGCTGAGCGGCGACGTCTTCATGTCGTGTTGACTGAAAAGTCCCTGCTCGAGCAGCTCCTGGGCGTACGTCTGGTCGCGCGTCAGCTGCCGCAACACGCCGTGCTCGAAGAGGTAGCAGCGGCTGTCACCCACCTGCACCACGTACAACCACGGCCACACGACAATGCCGAGCGACAAGGTGGTCGCCATGCCGCGTTCGTCAGGACGTTCCGCTGCCTCGTGCCGCACCGTCTCGTGCGCGGTGAGCGCCGCCGCACGCAACGCCTCCTCGAACTCGTGCGCGTCGGACGTGCCGGCGTCGTGATAACAGCGCAGCGATGATGCGACGTATCGCGTCACGGCCTCGGTGGCAATCATGCTCGCGCGACTTCCCGCCGCACTGCCTCCCACGCCGTCGGCGACGAGCATGATGGTCGCCAGTCGCTGGCCCCGCTGCTCGAGGCTCGCGCGATCGGGCAGGCTCGTCGCGTGGACGACCACCTGCGGGTGCACGGTGCAGAGGAGAAAGTGGTCTTCGTTCTGCTCGCGGACGCGCCCCGTATGCGTGAGCCCGAACAGGTCGAGCTCGTCGTCGCGCGGACGCCCCGCGTCGGTGGCGATGGAGAGAGGAGCGGCGAGCGTCATCGGCGACTCACGTTCATGTGTATCTCGTAGCATGGCCGCCGAATGCCGAGCAACGCAAGGGGTGTTGCGGCCCCTCAGGCCTCGCGGCGCACTATGGGCGCAACGTGCGTGCCCAACAGCTCGATGGCGCGTAACACCTTGGCGTGCGGCATGCCGCCCAACGACATCTGCGCAAGAAAGCGATCGTGTCGAAAGAGCCGGTGCTCGAACATGATCTTGTCGATCACTTCCTGCACACTTCCGACGAGCAACGCGCCGCTCGGCGCACGCATCGCGTCGAACTGTGGGCGCGTCGTTGGGGGCCACCCGCGCTCGCGGCCCACGCGCGTCATGACCTCGGCATACGGTGGATAGAAGATGTCCGCCGCCTGCTGCGACGTCTCGGCGACGAAGGCGTGCGAGTTGATGCTGACCTTCAGCCGCTCAGGCGGATGGCCGGCGCGTCGCCCGCTCTCGCGATACAGATCGACGAGTGGGACGAATCGCTCGGGCTGCCCACCGATGATCGCGAGGGCGAGTGGCAGCCCCAGCGTTCCGGCGCGCGCGACGGACTGCGGTGTGCCGCCCACCGCTATCCACACGGGAAGCGGCTGCTGGACGGGTCGAGGATAGACGCCGAGGTTCGCGAGCGGGGCGCGTGTCGTGCCGGACCAGGTGACGCGTTCACTCTCGCGGAGCTTGAGCAGGAGATCGAGCTTCTCGCTGAAGAGCACGTCGTATTCGTCGAGGTCGTAGCCGAATAGCGGATAGGACTCGATGAACGAGCCCCGCCCCGCCATGATCTCCGCTCGGCCGCCGGAGAGCAGGTCGACGGTGGCGAATTCCTGAAAGACGCGCACGGGATCGTCGGAGCTGAGCACGGTGACCGCGCTCGTGAGGCGGATGTGCTTGGTGCGCATGGCCGCGGCGGCGAGCACAACCGCCGGCGCGGAGACGCCGTAGTCGGGCCGGTGGTGCTCGCCGACGCCGAATATCTCGAGGCCGACCTGATCGGCGAGCTCGATCTCCTCCATGAGATTTCGCAGCCGTTGTTCGGGGCCGATCTCGCTGGTGAGATCCGCGAAGGTATAGACGCCAATTTCCATACAAGGTCAATCGGGGTGGCGGCGCCAAAGTTCAGAGTCGGGGTCAGAGTAAGGACTCTGACCCCTACCCTGACCCAAGATTGGAGCGGATGCTGGAAAATCTGATCACGCAGCGCAGCAACCCGACGTCCGAACTGAAGTTCGGTCCGACCCGCGGGAATTCGGTGCCGCTGTCGACCGGGAGCTGTGTACTGTCCGCTGCATGAGGGTGTCACCCGGGACCGAGGGCACATTGACCAACTTGACCAAGGCGCTTCGCGCGACTAGACTCTCCGTTGTCCCTACGCGGAGCTGGCGCATGCCGAAGCCGATGAACATCTACGAGGCAAAAACCCATCTCTCCGAGCTGGTGGATCGGGCGGCAGCAGGCGAGGAGATCATCATTGCCAAGGCCGGAGTTCCCACGGCGCGACTCGTCCCACTTCGCGCGGTGCACGAAGGCCGAGTGCCGGGCGGGTGGGCAGGGAAGATGATCATCGCCAGCGACTTCGATGCGCCGCTCCCGGACGATCTGCTCGACGCATTCGAGGGCGAGTAAGGCGTGAGCGCCGTCCGGCGTCGCACGCGAGCGAAGATCGCGGCGGCTCCCGCCAAGGAGCTGGAGCCGCGTCGCGTCCTGCTGGATACGCATGTGTGGCTCTGGTGGCAGGCAGGAGACGCGCGGCTGGGGACGCACACTCGGCGATTGCTCCTCCGTGCGTCCGAAGTGCGCTTCAGCGCCGCCTCCGCATGGGAGATTTCCATCAAGGTAGCGATCGGAAAGTTGACGTTGCCGGCGGACGCAGACATCGGCGCCGAACTTTCGCATTCCGGTTTCCTGGAGCTGCCCGTGCAACTCGTGCATGCGGAGGACGTGAGGGCCCTCCCTCTGTTGCATCGCGATCCCTTCGACCGGCTGCTCATAGCGCAGGCGCGCATTGAAGGATTGACGCTCGTGACCGCGGACAGGCAGTTGGCGGCGTACGGAATCGCCGTGCTCGACGCCACGGCCTGATCGCTTTGCGGCGTTCGGGCCGTGCCTTTGAGCGCAGGGGTCAGAGTCTTACTCTGACCCCCTACTCTGACCCCAAACGCCATGTTGCGGCCGATTCGTTCGCCTGAACCTCGTTCACGGAATGCGCGTCGTCCCCGTGTCACCCTTGATAGTCGCTACCGAGTCCGCTGCGAAGTTTCGCATACTGAATGGCAACGAAAGGATCCGATCATACGCAGGAGCGGAGGCGCCGGAGTTCGGCAGGACGCGGACGAGCTGGATCCCTCCCGCCTCGCCAGTCGCCGCCGAGATGACCATTGAAAACGGCTTTCGCGGAACCTCGATGCGCACGGGCGTGCTGACGACCAACGTATCCGCCGAGATCCTGCCGCTCCGGTCACCAAGCACCGTGACGGCGACATCGGATCCCGTGAGTGTGAGACGCACCTGCTGATTCGCACGCGCGCTGACGATGGTGAACGTATCGAGCGACGCAGGCGGTGGTGCGCCTTGCGCGCCAAGCGCATGTGTGGCGAGCGAGACCACGAGCGCAGCGAGGTGAAGCGGACGGTGCTTCGACATGAACGACTCCGTGCATGGGTGGGCTATTCACCCGGCGCGCATCGCGCGGAACGTGCCTGACCTCACGCGGCTCCGCAAGTTGTTGCGTCGAAGGGCGTTAACTGTTTTCACAACAGGCGCGTCACATGATTCGAGTCTCGCGATGGGAACATGGAGCGTCCCCCGCGAGCGACACAAACCGTCGCGTGGCCCTTCGAGCGCAGGGGTCAGAATCTTACTCTGACCCTTACTCTGACCCTTACTCTGACCCTCGTCGAGGTATCGGACGCAGCAACTGGTGGTGCTGTTCCGCTAGGCCTATGGCATACGCGCCGATGCGTCGCGGCGCACGCACTACTCGTGCGGCATCGTGGCGGGGTTCTTCATCGCGGCGGTGCATGCGATGGGGCTCGACACCTTGACGCACACGCCCAACCCCATGGCCTTTCTAGGTGAGTTGCTCGAGCGGCCGGCGAACGAGAAGGCGATGCTCGTCATGCCGGTGGGCTTATGCCGCATCCGACGCAACAGTCAACGACCTCTCGCGAAAGCCGTTGGACGAAATCGCTGTATGGGGGCCGCGGCGGATCAGGGCGTGGACGGAATCGACGCTTGGGCCACGGGGACGTTGAACGGGTCGCACCAGATGAGCACCCACGCATATGTGGCGCCCGCCGGCAGCTGGAAGGAGTACGTTTGCGCGCCTGCGTTGCTGCGGAGCGCCGAAACGCGCAACGGGCGCCCGGTGTTCGCGTTGTTCGTCGTGTTCACGTAGACGAACGGACCGGGCACGGCGCTCACCGAAAAGTCGCTCGAGAAATCGAGACGGGCGACGCCGTTCTCCACACTCACGCGCACCGATCCCGCCGCACTGTGTCCGACACCGACCCATGGCGCCGTCACGCCGGTTCCCGTCGGCAGCGGCGTCATGCCCTGCTCGACGAGCATCGCGTTCGGCGCCGTTGGTGGCGACGCCGAGTGACAGCCTTCGAGTGCAGCGGCAATGGCGACGAGAGGGAACAGGCGAGCGATGCGCACAGGAGCCTTCCGAGAGGGGACACCCACAGTAGCGCTCGGCGCCGCAAATCGTTCTCAGTCCGTCATGGCACCCGGTCGGCGGAAGGCGGCGCGGGCGGCGGCACCCAGTCCAGCCGGCGAATCTCCGCCGTGGCCTGCGCGCGCGTCTGATCGGTGTCCTGCATCACGCCGACGGCCGTGATCGGTGGTGCCCTCCCCTTCCAGATGCGACGGTAGTCGGCAAAGGGAACCACGCTGTGCTCGCGCCACTGCCGCCGCTCCGTGCGCCCGTCCACGCGGATCACGTGCAACTTGTCGGAGCCGAAGCTTGCGCGCTCGTACGCGGGCGGCTCGTCGTTGCCGAACGTGTAGAAGATGATCCTTGCCGACCGGCTGAAGATCCCGGGCTTGCCGAACACGACGTACACGCGGATCGGCGAGTCGTCGAGCGACTCGGTGCGCAGGTCCGCATTCGCGGGTGCCTCCAGGACGCGCCACGACCAGGCGAGCGCACCGTCTGGCTCGACCAGCTCCGGACTGAGCTCGCGATAGAACCACGCCGCGCGACCGGCACTGCGCAACCGGACGACTGGGCCCTCGCCTTCATCGGCGACCTCGATCATTGGCGCAGCCTGCCCACGTACGGCGCGCACCTGCCACCCTGCCGGCACACCCGCTTGCCGCGGCGCGCGGTCCACGTCCAAAATGCGAACTGGCTCACTCGCCAGCGAGAGGAGGAGGAGCATCATCTACGGCGTCGTTCGGGCATCGAGGATGAATGGCGTCGCGACAACAAACGCTGTCGTCCCGAGCGAAGTCGAGGGACCTGCCCTTCTTCCGCACGGGACGTTTGTGCGCCCGAGTTGGCGTATGGCCATTCCCGGGATCAGTCTCCAGTATGTGGGACCCCACCTCCCTCGGCGACGATACATGCGTCTTTCTTTCCCCCTTGCAGCACTCGTCGTGTTCGCGTCCGCGTCCGGCGCGGCACAGCGGCCGCAATCGCTCGCGGGACGCTCCGTGGTGTACGCGCCGCACGGCATCGTCGCCACGAGCCAGCCGCTTGCCAGCTCTGCCGGCATCGCCGTGTTGCAGAAGGGCGGTAACGCCATTGACGCCGCCATCGCCGCCGCCGCCGTGCTGACGGTCACCGAACCGATGATGACAGGCATCGGCGGCGACATGTTCGCACTGGTGTGGCTCGCGAAGGAACAGCGTCTGGTCGCGCTCAATGCGAGTGGGCGAGCAGGCGCGTTGATGACCCGGGCCGAGCTCGTGAAACGTGGGCGGACACGTATGCCGACGCGCGGCATCGAGACCGTCACGGTGCCCGGCGCGCTGGCCGGATGGTCCGAGCTCCTCACAAAGTACGGCACACTGAGTCTCGCGCAGGCACTCGCGCCGGCGATCCACTACGCGGACAACGGCTACCCCGTCACGCCGATCATCGCCGCCGACTGGAAGGACGAAGAGACGGTGCTCATGAGCGACTCGTCGGCGAAAGCCGTGTTCATGCCGAGCGGAAAGGCGCCGGCGGCCGGCGAGTGGTTCAGGAATCCGGAGTATGCGCGCACGTTGCGCGACATCGCGCGCGTCGGCCCAGCCGTGCTCTACGGCGGCGCGCTCGGCCAGCGCATCGTGAAGCGCTCGCAGGAGCTCGGAGGATTTCTCACACTGGCCGACCTGAAAGCCAACAAGCCCACTTGGGTAACGCCCATCTCGGTGCTCTTCAAGGGGCATCGGGTGTGGGAGCTGCCGCCGAACAACGCCGGCGTGGCGACGCTGGAGATGCTGCGCATCCTCGAGCCGTTCGACCTCAAGGCGATGGGCCACAACTCGGCGGCGTACCTGCACCACCTCATCGAGGCGAAGAAGCTCGCGTACGCCGACCTCGCGCGTTTCGTCGGCGATCCCGATCACCTGGTGATGCCCGTCGCGAAGATGTTGAGCGATGAGTTCATCAACGAGCGTCGCAGCCACCTCGATCCCAAGCGCGCGCAACTGCGGGTGGATCCGGGTCCGGCGCTCACGTCGAGCGAGACGATCTACCTCACGGCAACGGACGACGCCGGCAACATGGTGTCGCTGATCAACAGCCAGTACGACCTCTTTGGATCAGGGATCGCGGTGCCTGGCACCGGCTTTACACTGCACAATCGCGGAGCGGGCTTCACACTCGACGAGGGGTTGCCGAACACCGTCGCGCCGGGCAAGCGGCCGTTCCACACGCTCATCCCGGGCTTCGTAACCAAGTCGAACGGAGCCTCCGAGACGCCGTACATGAGCTTTGGCCTCATGGGTGGCGGCATGCAGGCGCAGGGACACGCTGCGCTGATGATCAACGTGCTGGTGTTCGGAATGGACATCCAGCAGGCCATCGACGCCGCGCGGTTTCGTCACCTCAACGGCGCGAACGTGGGACTCGAGGCGCCCATCACCGACGACGTCCGCGCCGCGCTCACCGCGATGGGCCATGTCATCGTGAATCAGCCGTTGACGGCATACGGCGGCGCGCAGGCCATCATTCGCCTGCAGAAGGGCTATGCGGCGGGGTCGGATCCGCGGAAGGACGGTTACGCCGCCGGCTACTGAGCGACGCGATGAGTTCCTCTTCGATTCCCGCCGCTGAGCTCGACGCCATCCGTCGAGCGCTTGGCGCGCGCTACGCGATCGAACACGAGCTGGGGCGCGGCGGTATGGGCACCGTGTACATGGCGCGCGACCTCCGCCTCGACCGGCCCGTCGCGCTCAAGGTGCTGCCCGCGGAATTCGCGTCGCAATCGGCGCTGCGCGACCGCTTCCTGCGCGAGACGCGAACCGCCGCGAGCTTCTCGCACCCGAACATCGTGCCGGTGTACGCGGTGGAGGAAACCGACGACCTCCTCGCGTACGCGATGGGGCTGGTGGACGGAGAGACACTTGCGGAGCGCGTCGCGCGCGCGGGGCCGCTGCCCATTCGCGAGATCGTGCGCATGATGCAGGACGTTGGCTACGCGCTCGCGTATGCGCACGGACGCGGCGTGGTGCACCGCGACATCAAGCCGGACAACATCATGATCGAACGCGCGACGGGCCGCGCGCTGGTCATGGACTTTGGCATCTCGCGCTCGATGGCGCATGCGGTGCCCTCCGCGTCGCTCACGCGTGTCGGCGAAGTCGTCGGCACACCCGAGTACATGAGCCCCGAGCAGGCGTCGGGCGACGTCGTGGATGGCCGCAGCGATCTCTACTCGCTCGGCCTCACCGCACATTTCGCGGCGTCCGGTCGCGTCGCTGTCACCGGTGATTCCACGCAGAAAATCCTGGTGAAGCAGCTCACGGAGACGGTGACACCGGTCGCCGAGGTGCGTGCCGATCTCCCGCCCGCGCTCGCCGAAGCGATCGACTGTTGCGTGGCGAAAGATCCCGCTGAGCGTTTCGCCACGGCCGAAGCGCTCGTGGAGGCGATCGATGCGGCGCAGCTGACGGAGCCGGAGATCCCCGTGCCCGTGCGGCTCTTCGCCGGAGAAGTCAGCACGCTGTCGTTGACGGCCATGGGTGCCTTGCTCTTCACGTGGCTGCTGGGGACGTCGTCCAATGCGTCAACGCTCGACACCTTGCTACCGATCTTCCTGCTCTTCGCGGTGCTCTTCACCCGCGCGCTGACGTCGTTGAGCGAGGCACGCCGCCTGGCGATGGCGGGCTTCGCACCGTCGGACGTGAGTGCGGGCTTTGCACGCGTCGTCGCGGAGCGCGCAGAGCGGCGGGAGGAGCTGCGCGCGGATCCCGACACACGCGCGCGCCGCCGCGCGACGATCATCGCTGCCGTCGTGATGCTGGGGATGGCCTTCGCGATGGGCGCGGTGGCGTGGAGGATGCGCATTCCAGTGGGGTCCGGGAAACACACCACCCCGCTCCCGGGCGTCGTACTGATCTTCAGCGCTGCCGGGCTGCTCGGCACCAGCCTGGTGCTACTGATGAAGAGCCCATTCCGCATGCCGCCCGGTGAGCGGCTGTTCCGCCTGGTGTGGCTCGGCCCATTCGGCAGGGCTTTCGTGCGTGTCGGCGCCCGGGGCGTTAAGCGCGCGGCAGGTCCGCGATCACGCTCTCGTAGCGGTGTGGCGGCCGTCGTTGCCCCGGTGCGGGCTGCGCCTGTTGCTGCTTCGCCTGCTCCCGTGGCCGCGGCCGCTCCCGTGAGCGTGCCCGCGGCGGATCGCGTGTCGCAGCTGGAGGCACGCGTCGCTGCGCTCGAGCGCTGGCGCGAGGGCAGCCGATAGCTTGCCGCCAGAGGCGCGGAACAAGCGTCGCGAAGTGACCCTACGCGACCGCCCGCGGCGAACTGCCGGTCCACCGGCGAAACGCGCGGTGAAAAGCGCTTGGTTCTGAAAACCCGACGAGCCACGCGACCTTCGCCACCGTCGCGTCGGGCGCCGCAAGGTGTCGCACGGCCAGTTCGCGGCGCGCGTCGTCGAGCAATGCCTGATACGTGCGGCCCTCCGACGCGAGTCCGCGCTGCAGGTGCCGAGCGCTCATGGCCATGGCCTGTGCCACCGTCGTGATTGTCGGAGCTTCGCCCTTGAGGCGCCCAACGATCTCCGTCGATACCCGGCCACACAGCGTGTCGGCGGCACTGAGGCACGCGAGCGCCGCCTCTGCATGCGCCTCGAACGCAGCGAGCAACTGCGGATTTGCCGAACGCAGCGCGACGTCGACGTCACCATTCGCGATCGCGACTTCATCCGCCTCGGCGGCGAAACGCGGCTTCCGGCCGAAGAGGCGTTCGTGCTCGGCGGCTCCCGTGGTCGGTCGCGCGTGGCGCATGGACACACGGAGGGGCACCACCGGCCGCCCTGTGAGGAGTCGCAACTGCTGCACGACACCCATCAGGACGGTCTCGATGATCTGGCGCGGCTCGGTCCGCAGGTAGTCGTCGTTGCCGTTTACCATCACCACGCGGCACCGCGTGGCCTGGCGCTCGCGCTCGACTTCCAGCGCAATACCGTCGTTGAGCAACCGCATGAGCCGCGCACCGCGACGCAGCGCCTCGTCCGCGGTGCGGGAGCTGAGCATCACGTAGCCGACGATGTCGAGCGCGCCAGGATTCGATGCGACGGTCGCGTGCAGGCCGAGATCGGGGTCGTTGGAGGCGGCGATCGCTCCGCGCCAGAACGCTGCCATCGCATGCCCGGGCAAGCGTCTTGAATCGGTAGCGATGGTATGCGGCTCGATGCCCGCGCGACGGCACACCGCGTCAGCATCCACGCCCTGCGCGCGCAGGTAGCCCGCCATGTCGGCCACCAGGGACGCGGCCACGGTGACCTCACGCATGCCGCGCCAGACGGCGTCCCGCAATGTGTCGCGATCGGTCACGACGTTGGCGCGTTCGGCCACTGCCTGCGGTCACCGGAACGGGCATGCTTCGGTCGTCGCCAACGTCGCGACGCACCCTCCCCCGAATCGAGTTCCCGACCATGCGAATCCTCGTCACGATCCTTCTCCTTTCGTTCGCGCACCGCTCCATTAGCGCGCAGGCCCCCGAGAGCCCGCGTCAGGCAATAGTACGGAGCGATGACTGGCGTGTCACGCTCACAGTCTTCCGCTCACCGGGCACCGGCATCCAGCTGTCCAAGGGACACATGGCGGTGTTCGTCGGCCACTACCCCACGGTCATCAAGCGCGACGGCAAGCAGCGCGACACGCAGTTCATCCGGATGGGTGTCGCGTACTACGTCGCGCCCGACGCTACCAACTCGCCCTACGCGTCGGCGTCGTTCGCCGCGAGCCTCACCGCGGGTTGGGCCAACAGCGCCCTTGGTGATGTCGGCATCCGGCACATGTTCTCCAAGCGGTACAGCGGGCAACTCGGCGTCGCGGTGCTCCACGCCTCGGCATCCGGACAGACCCGCGTCAACCCGACCGTCGGCCTGGGAGTACGCTTCTAATGAACGCGACCCGTACCACCCGCGCTTCGACAGCCGCTCGCCTCGGCGGCCTCGCATACATCGCAGCGAGCGTTGGTTTCCTGGTGGTGTTCTCATGGCTCGCCGCGCACTTCGGCTATCCAGACGTGTTGGATCACCCAGCCGGCGACGTGTTGCCGCGCCTCCTCGCGCTGGGATCGACAGGACGGGCTGTGTGGGCGGTGTACGCTGTTCTTCCGCTCATGCTGATTCCCGCCGCGGTCGGCGCTGGCGATGCACTCGCTCGCGCCGATGCTCGCAACGCGTCCGCGATCCGGCTCGGCGTGTTGCTGCAGGTCATTGCGGCGCTCGCCATGACGCTCGGTCTTGCGCGGTGGAGCACGGCGCAGTGGTCGCTTGCCCAGGGATGGTCGCACGCCGACGCTGCTCAACGGCTCATGCTGTCGACGGTGTTCGACGCGCTGAACTCCTACCTCGGCAATGCGATCGGCGAGTTCGTCGGCGAGCTCGCGCTGTACGGATCGTTCGCGGCATTCGCGGTCGCGATGTGGCAGGTTGGCGCTCGCCGCATGGCTCTGTTCGGCGCGATCACTGCTGTAGCCGGATGGATTGGCATGTTCCGCAACATCACGACGGCGGTTCAGTCAGCTGCTGACGCCACGAACGTGCTGCTGCCGGCGTTCCTCATCGCGTTGGGCGTGACGCTGGTGCGGGGGCAGCGCGGTCCGCGGGCTTCCGGCGCGGCAGCTGCGTCGCTGATGCCGGCTGCATGATCAGGGTGCCGAGCGGGCCGCATGCGTCATGCTCCCACACGCTGCCCGTGAGCGTGGTCGTTTTTGATTGCTGGCACCGCGGCGAGGCGGGGCGCCGCCGTTGAACTAGTTCCCGCGTACAGCGCGTTCGATGGCCGTCGCCGTGCCATCGCGCACCGCGGCGACGATCGCATCATGCTCGGCACACGGTCGCGTGGGGCTGCACTAAGTGTTGTCATCCTGAGCGCAGCGAAGGATCTGCACTTTGTGCTTTGCGAGGTGCAGATCCTTCGCTGCGCGCAGGATGACAACAGTGCTACCACACCCGCGCGGAGTCCGCGGCAATC